>JBKJMN010000366.1:0-25458 GCA_046596405.1 Burkholderiales bacterium | reverse complement strand
CGCTCTCGCCCGCACGGTAGCGCGCCCACGCTTCGCGCTGGAATGGCAGCGGCTCCATGCCGCGGTCCTGGAACCACGCATCCACCCTCGACTGCGCGTCGCCGCGCAGGCCCGCCGTCGCAATTGTCTCGAGCGTCGTCGCTGGCGTAGGTGGATGCGTGGTTCCAGGACCGCGGCATGGAGCCGCTGCCATTCCAGCGCGAAGCGTGGGCGCGCTACCGTGCGGGCGAGAGCGGACTGCTCCATGCATCGACCGGCACCGGCAAGACACTTGCCGCGTGGTTGGGCCCCGTCATGGAGGCAATCGAATCGAATTCGACGCGCGCGGGCTTGCGCGTATTGTGGATCACGCCGATGCGGGCATTGGCGGCCGACACGTTGAACGCGCTCGCGGCGCCGCTCGGCGCGCTGGGGCTGGCGTGGCGCGTGGGCCTGCGCACCGGCGATACTGCTCCCGCAGACCGCGCCCGGCAGGATCGCAAGCCGCTGCATGCAATGGTCACGACGCCGGAGAGCTTGAGTTTGCTGCTGTCGCGCGCTGATCAGGCGCATACGTTCGGGATGCTCGAAGCGATCGTTGTCGATGAGTGGCACGAGCTACTCGGCACCAAGCGCGGAGTGCAGGTCGAGCTCGCACTCGCGCGGTTAAAGCGCCTCGCGCCGGGGTTACGCATCTGGGGACTTTCCGCGACGCTGGGAAACATCGAGCAGGCGCAGGACGTTTTGCTGGGCGGCGACCGGGGCTGCATCGTCGCCGGCACCAAAGACAAGACGCTCGCGGTGGATTCGCTGCTGCCCGCAGACATCCGCAAGTATCCGTGGGCGGGTCATCTCGGCACGCGCGCGGTCGCGGGCGTCGCCGCGGAAATCGAAAAAAGCGGCACGACGCTGGTTTTTACCAATGTGCGCTCGCAGGCCGAGCAGTGGTACCGGGCGCTACTCGACGCGCGGCCGGACTGGGCGGGCTTGATCGGACTTCATCATGCTTCGCTCGATGTTACGCAGCGACGCTGGGTCGAGCAGGGCTTGCGGGATGGCTCGCTCAAGGCGGTGGTGTGCACGTCGTCGCTCGACCTCGGCGTCGATTTTTCTCCGGTCGATCGCGTGATGCAGATCGGCAGCCCCAAAGGGGTGGCGCGGCTGCTGCAGCGCGCGGGCCGCTCCGGCCATCGCCCCGGGCTGGCAAGCCGCATCACGTGCGTGCCGGCGCATGCGCTCGAACTGATCGAAGCGGCCGCGGTGCGTGCAGCGCTCGCCGACGGCGCCATCGAGGCGCGCCGGCCATGTATCGCGCCGCTGGACGTGCTTGTTCAGCACGTTGTCACGATTGCGGCGGGGGAAGGGTTTCGCGAGGCGGAACTGTTCGCGGAAGTGCGTTCGGCCGCCGCATTCAGAGCGCTCACGCCGGAGGATTGGCGCTGGGTGATCGATTTCACCTCGGGCGGCGGCGTACTCTCCGCTTATCCCGAATATCACCGCATTAGCCTCGGCGAGGATGGCTGGTATCGCGTGACCGAGCCCAAGCTCGCGCGGCGCCATCGCATGCAGATCGGCACCATCGTTTCAGATGCATCGGTCAACGTGAGGTTCGTGCGCGGCGGCGCGCTTGGCATGGTGGAAGAAAGTTTCGCCGCACGACTGAAAGCCGGTGAGCGTTTTTCGATTGGTGGCAGGACCGTGGAATTTGTGCGCATGCGCGAGATGACGGCATACGTCCGCCTCGCGCGCGGGCAGAAAGGCGTGGTTCCACGCTGGATGGGCGGGCGGCTCTCGCTCTCCGACGAATTGGCCCGCTATATACAGGCGGAACTCGAGCGCGCGAGCGGCGGCGAGGCAGCATCGCCGGAAATTCGGACACTCATGCCGCTCATCGATCTTCAGCGCAGGCATTCGCACGTGCCCCGGTGCGACGAACTGCTCGCAGAAGCCCACACGACGCGTGAGGGATACCACTTGTGCATTTTTCCGTTCGCGGGGCGTCATGTGAACGGCGCGCTGGCGGCAATGGTTGCGTGGCGTCTCGCGCGACTTGCGCCGCTCACCTTCAGCATGGCGTTCACCGACTACGGCTTCGAGCTGTTAAGCGCGCAACCGTTCGAAATGAACGCCGAGCTGCTGTCCCGCATCCTCGATCCACTCGACGCCGTGCGCGATGTCGTCGAAAGCGTCAATGCGGCGGAGCTCGCGCGCCGGCACTTTCGCGAGATCGCACGCGTTGCCGGGCTCGTTTTTCAGGGCTATCCGGGCGAGTCGCGCAGCGCGAAGCATCTGCAGGCATCGAGCGGCCTGTTGTTCGACGTGTATGAGCGGCACGATCCCGGCAATCCACTGCTGGCGCAGGCGCGGCGCGAGGTGCTTGAGCGCGAACTCGAGATGCCGCGTTTTGCGTCGACGATCGAGTCGCTAGCTAAACGCCGCGTCGTCTTCGTCCGTCCGGCACGCATGACGCCGCTCGCACTGCCGCTCGTCGCCGACCAGATGCGCAATCGCCTCTCAACCGAAAAACTCTCCGACCGCGTCATGCGCATGCAATTGCTCATGCAGAAACCGCAGGGAAAACTCCGTGCGGCTGCCTAAGGGCGTCTTGGAAGCCGAGGGCGGCGGCGAACGTCTGTGGCTGCTGCCGGAATGCGCTGCATTCTGGCCGCGCGAGCGCACGCTGCTCGTCGCGGACGCGCATATCGGCAAAGACGCGGCTTTCAGGAGCGCCGGCCTCGCCGTGCCGCACGGCCCGACGGGCGACGACCTCGCCCAGCTCGCTGTGCTGATAGAACGATATCGCCCCGCGCGCCTCGTTTTTCTCGGCGATCTCATGCACAATCGCTCGGCGCGTGATGCCGCTGCCGCGGACTTCATTGAATGGCGCAACCGCTTCACCGAACTCGATGTCGTGCTCGTGCGCGGCAATCACGACCGCCATGCGGGAGATCCCAATCGCGAATGGAAGGTACGCTGCGTAGATGAGCCTTATAGGATGCGCGGCCTTGCACTGTGCCACGTGCCGCGCGCCGTAGTGGGCGGATACGTGATCGCCGGACACGTGCATCCCGCGGCGCGGCTTAACGGACGGGGGCGCGACTCGCTGCGGCTGCCCTGTTTTTTCTTTACCGAGTCGTACGCAATCATGCCGGCATTCGGATCTTTCACCGGCATGGCCGACGTTACACCGTCGCCGCAGGACCGTCTTTTCGTCGCAGCCGGTTCGCAAGTGATCCCCGCTTACTAATTGACCGACCCAATGGAATTATTGCAAAAACTCGAAATACTCGCCGACGCCGCGAAGTACGATGCTTCGTGTTCTTCGAGCGGCACTGCGAAGCGCAACTCGCGCGACGGGAAGGGCCTCGGCTCGACCGAGGGCATGGGGATCTGCCACAGCTACGCGCCGGACGGCCGCTGCATCTCGCTGCTGAAGATACTGCTGACCAACTTCTGCATCTACGACTGCCTGTATTGCGTAAATCGCAGCTCGAGCAATACGCCGCGCGCGCGCTTCAGCGTGGAAGAGGTGGTGCAGCTCACCATCGACTTCTACAAGCGAAACTATATTGAGGGACTGTTTTTGAGCTCCGGCATTATCCGTGACCCCGATTACACGATGGAACAGGTGATTGAAGTCGCGCGCGTGTTGCGGGAGGAGCGCGACTTTCGCGGCTACATCCATCTGAAGACGATCCCGGACGCGTCCGACGATCTCATCGAGCGCGCAGGACGCTACGCCGACCGTTTGAGCATCAACATCGAACTGTCGAGCGCGGCGAGTCTGGAACGGCTTGCCCCGGAGAAGAACGCCGGCGGCATCCGTAAGTCGATGGCGCGCCTGCGCTCGCATATTGATGAAGCGCGCAGCGATGCGAAAGGGCAGCAGCGCGTGCGAACGTTTGCGCCGGCGGGGCAGAGCACGCAGATGATCGTCGGCGCCGACGAGAGTCCGGACCGCTCGATCATCGAAACCAGCGCGGGTCTCTACAGCTCGTATCGTTTGAAGCGTGTCTACTACTCGGCTTTCAGCCCGATACCCGATGCAGCGAAGAATCTGCCGCTCAAGGCGCCGCCGCTCATGCGCGAGCACAGGCTTTATCAGGCAGACTGGCTGATGCGCTTCTATGGCTTCATGCCGGAAGAGATTCCCACGGGCGAGACCGGCATGCTGGCGCTCGACATTGACCCGAAGCTTGCGTGGGCGCTCGGCAACCGCGACAAGTTTCCCGTTGACGTCAACCTTGCGGGCAAGGAGATGCTGTTGCGCGTGCCGGGGCTCGGCATCAAGGCGGTGAAACGCATTATTTCATCGCGACGGGTGCGCAAGCTTCATGTCGACGACCTCGCGCGCCTGCGTGTGCCGCTCAAGCACGTATTGCCGTTCGTCATCGTTCCCGGTCATAAGGGCAGCGGATTGCTTGACTCGATGGGGCTCGAACGCAGGCTGAAACCCGCCGCGGAGCAGCTTCAGCTATTCCCGGCGCTCATCCCGACGTGAGAGTCGCCCGCGTCGCAGCCGAAACCGATTTCAACGGCTGGCGCGAGGCGGCGCGCGCGCTCGTGCTCGACGGCATAGCGCCCGAAAACGTCGAATGGGTGGTCGGCGACGAGCGGAGCTTGCTTGAAGACCCGGCGCCCCCCGCCGCCTCTGCGCCGGGCAGCTCACGATCTACCTTGTCGAAATTCAGCGTGCCCAAAGCATTCATGGCGCTGGCGCAGGATGCGCTCCTGCATCGTGACCCGCAGCGCTTCGGCGTGCTCTATCGCCTGCTCTGGCGCCTGCGCAGCGAGCCGCGACTTCTTTCCGTGGCGACCGATGTGGACGTTACGCATGTGCGAAACATGCAGAAGGCCGTCGCCCGCGATATTCACAAAATGCATGCCTATGTGCGCTTCCGCGAAACTCTTGAGCCCGAGGGCGCTGTTTACATCGCGTGGTTCGAGCCTTCTCATTACATTGTTGCAGCAGCCGCCCCCTTCTTCGTGCGGCGATTCGCTTCGATGCACTGGTCGATCCTGACACCGGAAACGAGTGCTTTTTGGGATGGCGAGCGGCTCCATATGGGCCCCGGCGCCGCGCGCGCAGATGCGCCCGACGGCGATGTCCTGGAAACACTTTGGCGCAGCTATTACAAGAGCATTTTCAATCCGGCGCGGCTCAAGGTCGATACGATGCAGGGTCAGATGCCGCGCAAGTACTGGGCCAATCTGCCGGAAGCCGAGCTTATTCCTGAACTGATCGCGAAGGCCTCCGCGCGCACCCTCGACATGATCGCTGCCGAAACGACCGTACCGCGGCGACGGATCGTGCAATATGAACCCGGTCCTGTTGCCGCGCCGGTCGATACGATCGACGCGCTGCGCAGGCAGGCGATGGATTGCCGGACATGCCCCCTCTACGAGCACGCGACGCAGACGGTATTTGGCGAGGGCCCGGCTTCGGCAACGGTAATGTTCGTCGGCGAGCAGCCGGGCGACCAGGAAGATTTGGCGGGGCGGCCATTTGTCGGACCTGCAGGCCGGCTGTTCGACCGCGCGCTTGCCGAGGCCGGTATAGCGCGTGACTCCGTCTACGTCACCAACGCGGTCAAGCATTTCAAGTTCGAGGCGCGCGGCAAGCGCAGGCTGCACAAAACGCCCGCGCAGCGCGAGATTGAAGCGTGCCGTCACTGGCTCGAGCAGGAGATCATGCTGGTCGAGCCCGGGCTGATCGTGGCGATGGGCGCGACCGCCGCGCACGCGGTTCTCGGCAAAGTCACGCCGATCGAACCTAACCGTGGGCGATTGTTGCGCGTGTCGGAAACTACGCAGGTGCTGGTGACCGTGCATCCTTCGTATCTGCTGCGCGTGCCGGTCGAACAGCATGAAAAGGAATACGCTCGCTTTGTCGACGATCTCAGAATGGTCGAGTCATGGATCGCGCATCGAAATGAAAATCCCCTGAGCGATGCAGACTTCGTACACGCTATAGCGCCGCGGCGCCTGCGACCGTAACTCCCGAGGCGCCGGGCCTGCGCGTAGCGAGTAACTGGCGCGCCTCTTCAAGGAGGCCGGCGTTGAGATAGGCCTTGAGCAGAGTGAAATCGATGAGGTCATGCTGCGCACGGCTGCCGCCAATGCGTTCGCTTTGCCGCACCAGCGGGGCGAGTGCGGCGATCGCCGCGGGATAGTCGCCGCGTTCGAACGCCACGAAGCCGGGCGCGAGCTCCGGAACATAGGAGCCGGACGGGTAGCGCTCTTCGCGCGCGAGCTCTTCGATTTGCCCGGTGCGGGCAGACAGCGCGGAGTCATCGCGCATCACCGCGTGAGCGAGGATGATATGCAGATCGGCAAGCCCGGCGCCGGGCCGCGGCAAAGCGCTTTCGGCATATTCGTACAGCGTGCGCCATGCGGGCTCGTTACGCGGTTGGCCGGCCAGTTCGGCGCGCCAGAGAAACGCTACGCCGTCCCACGTTTTTTGTTGCGGTCCGCCCGGGTGCTGGTCGGGCGCGATGGCGTCGTGGTAGAGCTGCTGCGCCGCCGTCCAGTTACCAGCGCCCAGTTCGAGCAGCGCCAAATGCCAGCTCAGATGTCCGTGGAACGCCGCATCGCGCGGATAGCTGGCGAGCCAGGAAGAGAGGAAGGCGCGGCCGCCATCCGCATCGCCGCTTTCGTAGCAGACGTGCGCGACACCATGCGCGCAATGCGCGTTCCTTTTGTTGAGCATCACGGATCGTTCGATCTTCGGTCGCGCCTCCTCGACACGGCCATCTTCGCCGAGTGCGATCGCGTGATAGGACAGGAACCAGTAATCGTCGCCGTAATGCGGGGCGAGACGGTCGAGCAACTGCGCGGTCTGCCGTTTCTGTCCGACGCGGCCCGAGCTACCGATGAGACCGTTGGGATTTGTGGCCGTCGCTACCATCAACGCATCGCGCGGCCACTCAGCCAGATGGGCATACAGCGCGTCGATGGCGGCATCAGTCTCGCCCGAGAACGCAAGGTCGAAGAACCGGATATGCCCCGCCTCTCTTGCTGAAACGCCGGCGGCCACCTCTTTCGCCGCCGCCAAAGCCTCCCGCGCTTGCGCGGCCTTGCCTTCACGCATCAGGACCTGGGCCTTGCCGGCATGCGCCAGGGCGAGGCCCGGGTCGGCGGCGATAGCACGATCAAAGGCCTCGAGCGCACCGGGATACACCGTGAGCAGCAGATCGTAGCCCTCGACATAAGCGTCCCGCGCGGCGGCGGAGGGGGTGGACACGGGGAGGTCGTATCGGTCTGCGAGCATCAGAATTCAATCCATCGAAGGTTCTGAAAACATTATATGTCTTGCCGGGACATCCGCCGTCAGCTTCGTGCGCCGATGGATACGGCTTCATCCTGCTTGCGGCTTCATCCTCCATGTCGCTGCGAAGTTCGGATACTATTCCACTCTTGCCCATTAAGAATCCGTAACATCAAAAGAACACTTATGAAAATTACCCGCGTAGAACCCATACTCGTGCGCACGCCGCTCAAGCTCGACGATGCCCAGCCTCACGCCGGCGGGGCGCCCAAGAATGACGTGCATACCGTGCTCGTCAAAGTGGAAACCGACGAAGGGCTTACCGGCTGGGGCGAGGCGTTTTCGAATGCCGGCTGGCAATCGACCTGCACCGCAATCGCGCAGATCATCGCGCCGCGCGTGGTGGGCCGCGATCCGTCGCAGATCGCACAGATCCAGGCCGACCTGCATCGCGGTCTCTACAACACCGGCCGCAGCGGGCCGGTGGTGTTCGCGATTTCCGGTCTGGACATTGCGCTGTGGGACATTGCCGCCAAGCGCGCGGGTTTGCCGCTCTACAAAATGCTCGGCGGCAGCGCGCGCGCCACGCTGCCCGCGTATGCAAGCCTGTTGCGCTACGGCGATGCCGGCGTGGTGGCGCGCAAAACCAAAGAAGCGATCGCCCGCGGCTACCGCTACATCAAGCTGCACGAAAACAAGACCGACATCGTGCGCGCCGCCAAGAACGCGTGTGGCGACAAAGTGGCGCTGATGGTCGATTGCTCATGCCCGTGGACGGTGGACGAGGCGATTGCCGTGGCGCGCGAATGGGCCGACATGAAGCTCGCGTGGCTCGAAGAGCCGATCTATCCGCCCGATGATCACGGCGGGCTGGCGCAACTGCGCAGGACGAGCAGCACGCCGATCGCGGCGGGAGAGAACATCTCGAATTTCATGGAATTCAAGCGCCTGTTCGAAGCGGGGTCGGTGGGCATCGCACAGCCCAGCATCACCAAGATCGGCGGCGTTACCGAAATGCGCAAGATTTTCGCGCTGGGCGAAGCGAACGGCGTGGTAGTGGTGCCGCATTCGCCGTATTTCGGGCCCGGTTTGCTGGCGTCGATCCACGTGTGCGCGGCGAGCGCGCGCGAGATCCCGATCGAGCGCTATTACTGCGACTTCGCTGAGACACCGTTCGGTGAGCAGATCATCCCGAAGAATGGCGACTTTACCGTGCCGCAGGGACCGGGGCTTGGGCAAGACCCCGACCTCGCTCTCGTCGAGCGCATGCGCGTGGCGTAAACATATCTATCACAATGAAACGAAAGGACGCAGGACATGAATCTTGATCTGAAGGGCAAGTCAGTATTGGTCACCGGCGGCAATCGCGGCGTGGGCCTCGGCATCGCGCTGGCCTTCGCGGAGGAAGGCGCCAACGTCGTCATCTGCGGCCGCGACAAGGTGGCGCTCGCGGAGGCGGAAGCCAGGATCGCAGCGAAGGGCGTCAAGGCGAAGGCCGTCGCAATGGACTTGTTTACCGCCGAGGGGTGTATCGGCGCAGTGCAGGCGGCGGTCGACGCCTTCGGCGGACTCGACGTGCTGGTCAACAACGCTTCGACTGCAATCAGCGGTAACATCGAGACGCTGGACGACGAAGGGCTGCTCGAGCGGTTGAAAGGCAAGACGCTTGCTTACATGCGCTGCTGCCGCGCCGCGCTGCCTCACCTGCGGAAGTCACGTGGCCGCGTGATTTGCATCGGCGGCAACGCCGCGTTCCATGCCGGCCCCACCGCGCTGCCCAGTGCGCTCGGCAATTCGTCGATCATCGCTTTCTGCAAGCAGTTTAGTACGATGGTGGCGCCGCAGGGCATCACGGTGAACGTCGTCCACCCGCCTTTCACCAAGACCGACCGCTATCCGAAGCGCCTCGCCGCGCGGGCGAAGGAGCTCGGGGTGAGCGAGGCCGAGGCCGAGAAGAGCTTCATCAAGCAGTTCCCCATCGGCCGCCTCGTCGAGCCAAAGGACATCGCGCCGATGGTGCTCTTTCTCGCCTCACCGCATGCATCGGCGATCACGGGCCAGAGCATTGCCATCGACGGCGGCTCGACGCCGGGCGTCCGTTACTAGACGGTGCGGTTAATGTCATACAATTAGTTTGTAAATCCACATCAGAAAACGGAGGAAACAACCATGAAGATCGCTCGTCGTCACTTGCTGTTGCCCGCACTCGCGTTTGGCCTGCTGACCGCTGTTTCGGCCTTTGCCCTGTCGCCCGAGGAAGAGGCCGTCGCGAAACGTGTCGAAGCCTTTCGCACCGCACAGATCGCCCAGGATGCAAAGGCGCTGGAAGAACTTTCTGCCCCGGAACTCAGCTACAGCCACTCGGATGCCCGCGTGGAGGACAAGGCGACCTTCATCAAAAACGCCACCAGCGGAAGGTCGAGGAGCCTGTCCCTGCAATACAAGGATCCCACGATCCGCGTGGTGGGTGATGTCGCAATCGTGCGGTTTCAATGGATAGCCGAGAGCGAAACTGTCGCGGATGGCAAGAAGAGCTCGACGAACCTGCACATCCTGATGAATTGGCAGAAGCAGGCCGGAACCTGGAAGCTGCTGACCCGGGCATCCACGAAACTCTGAGGCCACTCGGTCGCTCACAGCGGGTAAAGATCAAAGAACCGGGGGACTGTCCAGTGACATATCTGGATCGCTGCTACAACATTTTTGATCTACGCGAGGCCACGCAGCGCCGTCTGCCCGCATGCAGCGGGCGGCCGGCGCATATCTTCGCGTACCGCTAGCCGGGGCTTAAGCTTTCTTCGGCGCCCACCGATACGTTTTCTCGCACGCGCCCCCCATCAGCATCGCGCGTTCGCTGGCGCTCAGCCGGTCTGTGTAGCGGAAAGGTTTTACGGCGTTCTCGAAATTGACGACAGGCGAGGCGCGGGTCCAGTCGGTGCCCCACAGACAGCGCTCGATTCCCCAAGCGTCGAATATTCTGGCGAGCGGATCCCAGATGTCGGGGAATGGATAAGATTCTTTCGACAGTGTGCAGGCGCCGCTGATCTTGATCACCGCATTCTTGCGCTTGGCGAGGTCAACGACTTTTGGTAAATCGGCCCACGGCTCGGCGGCGCGGGTTGCGGGCGTGCGCGGCTGAAGCATGCCGAGGTGATCGACGACAAAGCGCGTGTCGGGATGGCGGTCGATGACTTGCGTGCCGACATCGATGTTCCCCCAGCATAGGAAGTTCACCGGAAAGTCGTGCTTTACCGCAGCGCGCAAGATGCGGTCGAGGCCCGGCTCATCGTGCTTGCGCTCTTTTTCCTGCAGCCTGACGCGGATGCCGACGGTGCCCGGGGTCCTCTTCCACTCGGCAATGACGTCTTCGACGTTCGGATCGTCTGCATCGACGGGCTTGACGAGTGCGAAGCGGCCGGGGTGCTTCTTCTGCACTTCGACCGCGTAGCTCGAGTCGTAACGGTACATCGCAAAGGAAGAGACGAAGATCGCGCCGTCGACGCCGAGCTTGTCCATCGCCACTACGTGCTCATCGCCGGTCGCGCTCGGCGGCGAGTCCGGCGTGGTGGCCCAGGGTCGCTTCGATGTGTTTGCCTCGTAGGCGTGGATCTGCGAATCGATGATCATCATCGGTGAAGCTCCTCCAGTTGGAATCGTGACTCGGGTGTTGCAGAAAAATTGCGCGCGCGGTGTCCAGACGGGCAGCGCGCTTACAGTATCTGGTCGAGAAACGCTTTCGTGCGCGCCTCTCGGGGGCTGGCAAAAATCTCCGCCGGCTTGCCATGCTCGACGATCACACCCTGGTCGGTGAAGTAGACATGCTCGGCGACTTCGCGCGCGAAACCCATTTCGTGCGTGACGAGTACGCAGGTCAGGCCGTCGTTGACGAGTTCGCGGATAGTGACGAGCACTTCCTTGACCGTCTCGGGATCTAACGCGGAGGTCACTTCGTCGAACAGCATCACTGACGGCCGCATTGCGAGCGAGCGTGCGATGGCGACGCGCTGTTGCTGTCCGCCCGACAATTCGCCGGGGTAGTGCTGCTCCTTGCCTTCGAGACGCACCTTCTTCATGAGCGCGTGCGCGCGCGCTTCGACTTCGGCTTTGTCCTGCTTCAGCACGTGGATGGGCGCCATCATGATGTTTTCCAGCGCCGTCTTATGCGGGAACAGGTTGTACTGCTGGAATACCATCGACACATCCTTGCGCAGCTCGATTTTCGCCTGGTCGGTTTTGATCTCGTGCACGTTGTGGGTGCCGATGCGTATGCTGCCGCGGTCGATCGTAGCGAGCCCGTTCAGGCAGCGCAGCAGGGTGGATTTGCCCGAACCCGAGGGGCCGATGATACAAACGGCCTCGCCCTTCGCGATGTCGAACGAAATGCCTTTCAGCACTTCGGCGTTGCCGAAGGATTTATGAATATCGGTTACGCTGATGTAAGGTTCGTTGCTCATATCTTTATGGCGTATTTGCGTTCCATGGCGACCGTCCAGCGCGCGATTGGGTAGCAGTAAGCAAAAAACAGCAGCAGCACGAACGCGTAGAACGGCATCAGCAGCTCGGGCCGGTTCTCCGAGGATAGCGCATCGCCGGTCAGCGTCATCACTTCCTGCACGCCCACGACCGAGGCCAGTACTGTGCCGACCGCGAGGATGCAATAAACGTTCATCCACGGCGGTAGCATGCGCTTGACGCTTTGCGGCAGAATGATCAGCCACAATGTTTGCCGGCGCGTGAACGCGAGCGAGTGAGCGGATTCCCATTGGCCGGTCGGGATCGACTGGATCGCGCCGCGCACGATTTCGGACACATTCGCCATTACCGGCAGCGACAGGCCGAGGGTCGCTTTCATCCAGTCCGGAAATGGTATGGTGACGCCGAACAGCGTGAACTTGAATGGCAGCAGGAACATGCAATAAAAGAGCAGGACGAGCCACGGCGCATTGCGGAAGAAGTGCGTCGCGAACGACGCGCCTTTGCGCACGGGCCGCCACAGGGAAATCTGCGCGAGGCCGAGGAAAGTGCCGAAGAAGGTGCCGATCGCCATGGCGAGGAAGCTGATCGCGATATTGAAGACAAAACCCTTCAACATGAGCGGCATCCACTTCCACAACGTGGCGAGGATAGAGGGATGGCCGCTCGCCGCCTGTGCCTGCGCAATGCCGATGCTCGCGATGAAGCAGGCGGCTAATATCACGCCGTGCAGGGGCGATAGTGTGAAGCGCCCGGCGCCGCGAACCAGTGCATTCATCCGCTCCAAGGCGGCGGTATTCAGTACCGGCAACTTGCTGCCCACTGCAATCGATCCCATTTTCATGCCGCTGCCCCGATTCCCGGCACGCGCATCGCGTTTTCCCACTTATGCATGAGCCACACGAGAATGCCGACCAGGCTCACATAGCAGATCAGGAGCACGTTCATCATCTCGGGCACGTTGACCGAATCCGACCAGATCTGGTTGGACACGTAGAGCATTTCCGGCACCGCGATCGCATACGAGATGCTGGTGGTCTTGACGAGGTTGACGAGGTTGTTGTTGAGCGCCGGCAGGCTGATGCGGAACGCGAGCGGCAGCACAATCAGCACGTACGCCTTCAGCCGCGAGAAGCCCAGCGATTCCGCGGCTTCGATGGTCGCGGTAGGCACGGCTTCGATACCGGAGCGAAAAATCTCGACGTTGAACGCGCCGGCATAGAGCGATAGCGCGAAGATCGCCCATTGCATATTGGTGACGAGCGGCACGCCGCCGGCGCCCGTGATCCAGTGGCCGACGCCGAAATAGAAGAAGTACAACTGCACGAGCGGGGGCGTATTGCGGAAGAACTGGATATACCAGTAAACGACCTTGCGTGTGAGATTGAGACGCGAGCCCTGCAGCCAGGCGCCAACGACGCCGATCACGACTGACAGCACGACGCACGACGTCGCCAGCTTGAGCGTGGTGAAAAAGCCGCTGACGAAACGGGTGCGGTCGAATTGCTCGTAGAAAATTGTGAGGTTGATGCCGGTCGCGTCGTAGAGCCAGCGGAACCAGTCGAAGAACTCTTGCATGTGCATCAGTTAAACGCAGGAAATCCTGATTGAGCTTCCAGCCGTTCGCCTTGATGTATAGAAGGGCGAACGGTGCGTGCGCGCGGCAGCGTTGTTCGTGCTTCTATATCCATCGCCAAACTCAGGCGCGCACGAACGGCGTTTGCAGTCTTCATCAAAAAAAGGGCGCGGTGATTACCGCGCCCTGTGCCGGATTGCGTTGCTTTATTTCTTCGCCTTGTATTCCGCGTTCATCTTGACGGCGTACGAGGTGTTCGAGAGCCCGTATTTTTTCTCGAGCGCGACGATGGTTCCAGTGCGGTGCCAGTCGGCGACGGTGGCCGACATGAATTTGTAGAACGACTCTTCGCCGAGTTTGACCGCGAGGCCCCACGGTTCGTCGGCGATGGTCTTGAACGGCATTTCGTAGTCCTTCCACTCGGGCTCGAGCAAGTTCGCCATCACCAGCGTGTCGTCGTAGACGAAGCCCACGCAGTTATTGCCTTTGAGCGCGCTGTAGACCTCGGCGGTGCCCTTGAATGCGACGGTTTCGGCGCCGTAGTCCTGCTGGACGTTCTTGTTGTACCACGCGCCCTGGATCATGCAGACTTTCTTGCCCTTGAGGTCGGCCCAGTCCTTCAGCTTGGCGGACTTGGGCGCGAGGATGTTGACGCCCGAGGAATAGTAAGACGGATCGACAATGTAGACGACCTTGCGGCGGTCGGGCTTGTCGTTCATGGTCGCGATCATGAGGTCGATCTTGCCTTGCTCGAGAAACTGCATGCGGTTCGACGACACGACCGGCACGAGCTCCAGCTTGACGCCCAGACGCTTGGCGACGTCCGCTGCGAGATCCGGTTCGATGCCGATGATTGCGCCGGAGGGATCGCGGAAGCCGTACGGCTTGTAATCGGCTTTGACTCCAACGATTAGTGTGCCGCGTTTCTTGATGTCGTCGAGCGCGTTCTGCGCGCGTGCCGGCGTTGTGATTACGAGTGCGAATACGGCAATGAGGGCGAGATTAAGCAGGCGGGACATGGAACCTCCTCTGAAATATGTCTGCGCATCCGAAGCGAAACGCGTGCCACTGTAGCACACGCCGAAACGACGGTACAAACGCGTGGGCCGATTAGGCGTTGGCGGCCATTGCAGTGCGCGCGGCACTCTTGTGGTGCAGCGAAGCGAGGGCGGCGATCGTGCGCGCGTCACTCGCTTGGTCGAGGCCGTCGATCGCGGCATAGAGCGTCTCGACCCGCTCGCCCGGCAGCACGCGCAGCGCGCAGTTCACGAATTTCTCCTTCAATTGCTCGCGCGTGAGCGGGTTCTTCGACGTGCGGCCGTAGGGCTGGTTGACCTTGTGCGAGAGCACGCTGCCGTTCTTCAGCGTGATTTTGACTTCGGCGCCGAAATGGTTGTCGGCGGGAAACTGCGCGGTCGTGTACGCGGCGGCCTTGACGCGCGAAGTGAGTTCGCGGGTCTTCGCATCTTTGTACGCATCGCCTTCGAACTGGTCGATGGCGACCTTGCGGTCGATGATCGCGCGCGCGAGACAGTATTGCACGCTGAACTTGGCGTCGAGCGCGCTTTGCGGATCCGGCCGATTGGTGTGCTCCAGGCGCCGCGTATGCGTCCACGATTCGATGCGCTCGACGTCCGCCGCTTTCACATCGTGCTCGCGCACGAGGTTGAGCATCGCGTCGATCGCGGGATGCGTGCTGCCGCAGCACGGGTATTGCTTGATCGCGATGCCCGGCTCGACGATGTCCCACGGCTTGGCCCACGCGGCGGCGATCTTCGCGGCGTCGTAGGTGCCCGGGCCGTTGAAGACGTCGAGGAAGCCCTGCTTGTGCTCGAACACACTTTGTGCGTTGGCGGTATAGCCTTCGCGCGCGAGCAGCGCAGCGTAAAGCCCGTTGCGCGCGCAATGCCCGACATGCAGCGGCTTCATCATGGTGCCGAAGTTGGCCTTGATGCCGGACGCGAACGACGCGGCAGCTGCCAGCGCGATTGCGGTCTGCGCGGCGTCGAGCTTGAGCAGGTTCGAGCACGCGGCGGCGGAGCCGAACACGCCCAGTGTCGCGGTCGGATGCCAGCCTTTCATGTAGTGATGGAAATTCACGCCGAGCGCGATCTTGGTCTCGGCTTCGAAACCCGCGACGTAGGCTGCGATGAATTCGCGTCCGCTCGCGCCGACGTCGTCGGCAAGCGCGAACAAAGCGGACAGCACAGGCGCCGACGGATGCCCGCCGAAAGTGTTGTTGCAATCGTCGAAGTCGAGCGCGTGCGAAGCAGCGCCGTTGATGACCGCGGCATCGAGCGCGCTCACGCGGCGATCGGTACCCAAAACATGGCTGGGCCCGGCACCGGCGCCCAGTGCGCGCGCGGCGAGCTGCGCCGTGGCTTCGCGGCACCCGGCGAGCGTTACGCCGACGGTGTCGAGCACGCCGACTTTGGCCCAGTGCACCGCTTCCTGCGGCAGGTCTTCGTATTTGACGGCAGCGATGCGCTGGCCAAGTTCGATGGCTATGGACATGTTAAATCTCTCAAAAGTCTTTAACCGCTACGGACACGAAGGACGCGAAGGAAGAGCAAAGGCTATTATCTTATAACGGACAGTAATGCACGAAGCAGCGATACTCTTATGCTCAATATCGTTGGTGCGCCATTGTGTTCGGCTTTCCTTTGCGTCCTTCGCGGTTAATCTTTGGCCTTCACTCCGCCCGCACGCCCGTTTCTTTGACGACTTTCGCCCACCGGGCGAGCTCGGATTTGATGTAGTTCGCGAAATTCTCCGGCGTGCGGCCGACCGGCTCGGAGCCGTCGGCGGCAAAACGCTCGCCGACTTCGGGCGCTTGCAGGGCCTTGATCACAGCGGCGTTCAGACGCTCGACGACCGGTTTGGGCGTGCCGGCCGGCGCCAGCATGCCGTACCAGCCGCCGACATCGAAACCGGGCAGGCCGGATTCGGAGATGGTCGGAAGATCGGGCACCGCGCGCGAGCGCCGCGCGGTGCTGAGTGCAAGCCAGCGCAGCCGGCCGGCCTTCACATGCTGGATCGTGCCGATGATCGTGGTGAATTGCGCATTGATCTGGCCGCCGAGCAGATCGTTGATGCCGGCTGCGCCGCCCTTGTACGGCACGTGGATCCATTCGATTTTCGCCATCTGCGCAAAGAGCTCGCTGGCGAGATGGCTGAGGCCGCCCGTGCCGGATGAGCCGTACGTCAGCGCGCGCGGTTTGGCGCGCGCGAACTCGATGAGTTCGCGGACGGTCTTGGCCGGTACCGACGCATGCACAGCGAGCGCATACGGCTGCGCCGTCAACTGCGAGACCGGTGCAAAGTCGCGCGCGAGATTGAACGGGACTTTGATGAGGGCCGGGTTCACGGTGTTCGACGCGGACACCAGCACGACGGTGTAGCCATCGGGCGGCGATTTCGCGGCCAGTTCGAGTCCGATGTTGCCGGACGCGCCCGGACGGTTGTCGACGACGACCTGCTGGCCGAGGATCTCGCCGAGCTTTTGCGCCACCGCGCGTGCGGTCGTGTCGGAGCCGGCGCCGGCGGTGAGGGGAACGATGAAACGGATGGGCCGGTTCGGATAATTGTCAGCTAATGCGGTGGACGCAACTGAGGCAAGGGAAATGCACAAAAAAGTTTTGACCGCAAAGGATGCAAAGGACGCAAACGAAAACCTCGCACGGCCCAATAGAATTGAAGCGGCGCGTTGAATCGTCTGGCCGATCTGCATTATCGGTAGTAATCGAGATTTATCGGGCAACATTTGACAACCGGAAAACGTTTGCCTGTTTACTTCTGGCGCCCCTTGCGGGCGGCGTACTTGGCATCGCGCGCTGCTTTCTGATTACTTTTGAGCACCGCTTCGGCCTCCGCTTGCGCAAGGCGCTCGGCGACCTTGCGGTCTTTTTCATCCGCGACAGCGCGTGCCTGCCGGGTTTTCTCCGCCGCGCGTTCTGCGTCTCTCTGTGCGGCAGCGGCCCGCTTCGCGGTTTCACGTTCCGCCCTCCGGATTTGACGAGCTTCCTCAGTTGCCGCGCGTTCAGCATGTCGCTCGGTCGATTGTGTCTCGCCGGCCTGGTTCATTGAACGTACCTTTTCAAGCTGGACACGCTTGGCGCTGGCGGCCGTCTGCAGTCGTTGCGCGAAACCTATTTCTTTATGAGCCATATAGCTGTTCTTTCATTTGCAATCGTATACATAAAAATTATGGTTATGTGCGATCAATTTTACGCGATTTGGCCCGGTGATCGGTGAAGTGCCGGTTACTGGAGAATTTCGTTCCCGACGATAGGGCAAAAACCGGCCAAGAGCGGAACTCCAGGGAGTGTCATACACTCGCAAACGCAGGCTGAGCGTCTTTCGCTTCCTTTTCGGTTCACGGTTTAAAGTTTAGTCGATGCGGATGTCAGCGTCCTTGACGACCTTCGCCCATTTCGTAACCTCGGACTTGATGTGCGCGCCGAATTGCTCGGGCGTGGTGCCGACCGCTTCCGAACCGTCGGCGGCGAGCCGGCTCTGCACGTCGGGGCTGCGCAGGATGCGCACGATTTCCACGTTGAGCTTGTCGATGATCGCGCGCGGCGTCCTGGCGGGCGCGAGCACGCCGTACCAGCCCGCGACTTCGTAGCTGGGTACACCTGCTTCCTGCAGAGTCGGCAGGTCGGGCGCGCCGGGCGAGCGTAGCTTCGTCGTCACCGCGAGCGCTCGCACGCGTCCGGCCTTGCGCTGGGTGTCGCTTTGCAAGAGCGTCGAGAACAGCATCTGAATCTGGCCGCCGACCACGTCGTTCAGCGCGGGGGCGCCGCCTTTGTAAGGCACGTGCACGAGCTTGATGCCGGTTAACGAGCACAATAGCGCGCCCGACAAATGACTCAAGCCGCCAAGTCCGGACGAACCGTACGTAATAGAGTCGGGTCTGGCCCTCGCGAGCGCGATCAGTTCCTTGACCGACTTGGCGGCGACCGCAGGATGCACGACCAGCGCGTACGGCTGGGTGGTCGCCTGTGTGATCGGCGCCAAGTCGCGCGTGAGGTCGTACGGCAGTTTATAGAGCGACGAATTGACCGAGTGGCTCGACGAAATCATGGTCAGCGTATAGCCGTCGGGCGGGGACTTGGTCGCGATGTCGACCCCGATCGTGCCGTTGGCGCCCGCGCGATTGTCCGGCACCACGGTTTGTCCCCACGCCTCGGTGAGCTTGATCGCAATTGCGCGCGCCGTGAGATCGGTGCCGCCGCCGGGCGCAAAGGGAATAATCAGGCGTATCGGCTTGGTCGGATATGTTGTCGTTGTAGTAAAAGCGGCGCGGTAAAGCCCGGCGGCCTGCGCGCCCTGCCCGCGAGCGGGCCTTCGGCTAACGAGTCCGGGCGCGTCTGCCTCTGCGAAGGAGGTGATGATCCGGATCGGTTTACCGGAATAGGCAGCTTGCGCGCAGGCAAGCGAACTCGCGCAACACATGGTGAGGACCGCGCTGTCCGCGATCAGGGTTCGCCTCTGCATTTTTGGATTATGCACGCAAACGGAAAAGCCCAAGGCACGGCGTGCAACGCCACCGTGTGTATCAAGCATGCGCGCGCGCCGCGCGGGGCGGCTTTTCCGTTCCCATTGCCATGGTCATGGCAGGGCCGGAAGCGGTGAATGCATTACTTGATGGCCAGCGCCCGATCCAGCGAGAGCGGCCCCGGTCCGCGACCGGCAAGGTAGAGCATTAGCACCGCCCATGCAAGATGAGTGGGCCACGCATCGGGGTAAACAAAAATCTGAATTACTGCCGTCATACCGAGCAATGCCAGCGCCGACACCCGCGTGCACAGACCCAACACCAGGAGTATCGGAAAAATGTGTTCCGCGTACGCCGCCATATGCGCCGCGAATTCCGGTGGTATCAGCGGCACCTTGTAATCTTCGCGAAACAGTGTGTAAGCGCTTTCGCTAACCGTCAGCACTCCATCGACCTTGGTGCGGCCTGACTGAAAAAAGATGGCCGCCACCGCCACTCGCGCTGCAAGCGCAAGCAGCGGGTGACCAATCAACATTTCCAGTCGCGCGGCGATTGCGTTCAATATTCCACGCAGGCCGTGGCCGCCGCCTGATTCCACCATTTGATTACTCCCGGTTTTCCTGTTCATTCACGAGGGTCATGCGCCCGAATGCGCCAACCACGAGCAGCTGTTCCATCAGTCGCGCGAGGTCGGCGCTTGCGTGCGTTGCAAGTGCCGCATGGGCGGCAGCGTCCAGCGTGAGCCCGGCGGCGCAGGCGTCGAGAAAAGCGCAGCCCGCCGCATCGAGCGCATGCCAGGTCACGACACCTTGCGGGCGCGTGAGCAGTGCCCCTTCGCCGTGCCAGTCCAGGGCGTCGTCCGCCGCTTCCTCGCTCCGATTGCGCGACCAGATGGTATAAATCGGCGCTTCGCCAAACCAGCCCCAATGCGCGGCGGAATGCGGGTGCAGTACGGCCCCTGCGAGCGCGGCCGGTTCGAGGTTCGCAATTGCCGCGGCGTCGAGCGGGATTTCATCCGCGGCAATGTGGGCCTGCGTCCAGCAACGGTCCAGCCGCGCGACGCCGGGCAGATACGGCATGTCGGCTGCCGGCGCAAAGCCTTCAAGAAATTCGGCGAAGCCGCGGCCGTATTCCAGCAGCATGGGCACCGTGGGCGGGGACTTGCGCACGAAAATCGCCGCCGCCGCGCGAAACCACTCCTCGCCGACCAAACGCAAGATCGCCGGATAACCGGCCTGCAGCGCGTCAATGCAGCCTTTCATGACGGTATTTCGGTATACCGCAAACGCGGGTTGCGCGGCGAGCGCCGCAATCTCAACGGGCGCCACTTCCTCCGGCGCCAGTAGAGTGCTGACGAACGCATCCTGATAGATCGCCGTCGCGCCAGCGGCGGCGCCCGGTAACCGATTGATCGTTTGTGGATTCATATTGACCAGGTACGTTACGCCGCGGCGGCAACCGGCGAGCGCATATAAGCATGCGCGCGCTCGCGTTCGGCAAGCAGCGTTGCAAATTCCGGCAACGCGCCGTCGCGCTCGATCATCGTCGGTCGCGCGCCGATGCGCTCTATCAGCCGCGCGTAAAGTGCCCACACTGCCGGCGCAATGGGAGCGTCATGGCTGTCGATCAGCAAACCCGCGCCGAGTTGCGGGTCGGTGGAATGTCCCGCCAGATGGATTTCCATCACGAGATCGCCGGGAAACCGGTCGATGTAGTGTTCCGCGCTAAAGCCGAGATTGCATGCGCTGACATGGACGTTGTTTACGTCGAGTAGCAGACCGCAGCCGCTGCGGCGCGCGAGTTCGGCAAGAAAGTCGATTTCATCGCATTCGTGCTGCTCAATGCGCAGGTAGTGCGACGGGTTTTCGATGGCAACACGGCGTTGCAGCGTGTCCTGCATGCGGGAAATGTTGTCGGCGATGCTCGCAAGCGCGGCGCGCGTGCGGGGTGCCGGCAACAAATCGGGAAAGTAAGCGCCGCGCCAATTCGACCAGGCTAGATGTTCGGATACCAACGCAGGCTCAAAGCGATTTACCAGCGCGGCAAGCCGCGCGAGATGCCGTGCATCGGGTGTGCAATCGGACGCGAGTGACATGCCGACGCCGTGCAGCGAAATCGGATGGCGCGCGCGAATCTCCGCCAGCCATGCGAGGCGCGGCCCGCCATCAACCATGTAGTTTTCAGGATGCACCTCGAACCACAGTCCATCCGCCGGGCAGGCGAGCGCCGCATCGTAGTACTGCGGCTTGAGACCTATTCCGGCGGTAAGGACTGGATTCACGGGCAGAACCGAGCTTGGCAGCCGGGCGTTTAGACCGGTTTCAAGGAACCGGTGCCACGGGGCGTGGTCATGGCTTCGCAACTGCCTTTCGCGACATACTTCCAAGCATTGGCCTGGTAATCGGTCTTCGATGTACCAGCGCAGGTGGTGCCAGCACCGGCGGCGCAATCATTCTTGCCAGCCTGGGAGATGCCATAGCAGCGTTCTTTTTCGCCTTTGATGGACGCGCCTTTGTCCTGCGCGAGGACGGCACCGGAGGCGATAGCAGCGAGTGTCATGGCGGTAACTGCGAGTTTGCGGGTATTCACGGGTTAAGCTCCTTTAGGTGGTTGGGTGTTCACCGCGCGCCTGAACCGGAATGGTTTCGGTATGCGGTCGTCGAGTAGTTCGCGGCGAATTGGAGTTTGGTTACACGCCGGGAAGATAATCCGGCGGCCGCAGATACTTGTAACTTTTTGCCGCCTCGCTGCGAACTATCTGTCGGACGGCAAATCAGGGTCAGAGCAGACGGGGCGCACCGCCCCGGATATTACGTTTGCAGGAAGAGGCGGATTACCGTCGATGCGTTTATTCAGAACCGACCGAGGCTGGTATGGCTGGTGGACGAGCAGGGGATTGGCACGCGAATGCGCGGCTGTCACAATACGCGCGCTGTACGTTTACTTCGCTCGCGCGCACGCTGGCTGGAACCGATGCCTGTTTCTCACGCACTGCCTCGCAGGTCTCCGTGATCGCCACCGAAGCGAGGCTGCGCGGTCTGCTTATCAAGGGCCTGTCTGGAGACGCGGCAGCCTATCATGCGTTTCTCAAGAGCCTGAGCAGCCATCTGCGGGCGTTTTTGCGGCGACGTCTGGCGCGGCTGCCGGATGATGTCGAGGACCTTGTGCAGGAAACGCTGCTCGCCATGCACAATCAGCGTCATACCTACTCGCCCGACCAGCCGCTCACGGCATGGGTCCATGCAATCGCCAAGTACAAGCTGA
Source organism: Burkholderiales bacterium (assembly GCA_046596405.1). GTDB lineage: Bacteria > Pseudomonadota > Gammaproteobacteria > Burkholderiales > SG8-41 > PALSA-1004. The sequence goes on along the minus strand of JBKJMN010000366.1, from coordinate 3,399 downwards.
TCGACCATCTGCGCCGGCGCTCCTCGCGCGACGCGCTGAACGATCCTCTGGATGAAGAGACCGGGTTATTCGTTGCCGCGGATACCGAGGCGAGCGACGCGCGCCGCGACCTCAAGCGCCTGCTCGATGCGCTGCCCGAGCACTACCGCGTACCCATCACGTGCATGAAACTCGAAGGCCTTTCGGTTATGGAGACCGCCGCGCGCACGGGAATGTCGGAATCGCTGGTCAAGGTGAACGTCCATCGCGGCATGAAGGCGCTTGCCAGAATGATTTAGCACGACCGACATGGAAGCGCTGAAACAGCCGCAAAAACAGTCCGGCCAATTCTTATCGCCGTGGTGTAACCGGATGTCGAGGCGATTCGAATACAGAGTAGAGGTAAAACCATGAAGACTGACGATCTAATTGCGCTGTTGGCGACCGGCGATGTCGAGGTGGCCGCTGGCGCGGTCAAGCGCCGCCTGGGCGCGGCTCTCGCGCTGGGCGCGGCCATAGGCGTCGTAATGATGTGGCTGGCGTTGGGCTTGCGTCCCGACATTGTGAGTGCCATGCAATTGCCGATGTTCTGGGTGAAACTCGGTTTTGTCGTGAGCATATCCGTGGGTGCGTTACTCGCCGCCGCGCGTGTGGCGCGGCCCGGAGTGCCGCTCGGCTGGGCCCCGTACTCCATGGCCGCGCCCGTTTTCATCAGCTGGATGATGGCAGCCATCGTTTTGATCAATTTGCCCGCGGACGAGCGATTGCGCGCCGCGTATGGTCAGTCATGGTTTACTTGTCCGTTTTTGGTCGCGGTACTGTCGGTACCGGCTTTTGTGGCCTTGTTCTGGGCGATGCGCGAGCTTGCGCCGACGCGTTTGCGTCTGGCCGGCGCCATCGCCGGTTTGCTTGCCGGCGGCGTCGGCGCGACGATTTACAGTTTTCATTGCGAGGAAATGGCCGTGCCGTTTCTGGGCGTGTGGTATGTGCTCGGCATACTTATCCCGGGTGCGGTCGGTGCGGCGCTCGGGCCGCGATTGTTACGCTGGTGATGCGGTTCACCTGGCGCGTTTCGGTGAGTCAGTGAGTATTGGAATTCGGCGTCACTCCGCTTTGATTCCAGCGTCCCTGACAACCTGCTGCCAGAGCGCGGCCTCTTTTTTGAGAATGGCGCCGAACTGCTGAGGCGTTCCGCTTTGGACGTCCAGACCTAATCCGGCGAGCCGTTCCGCCACGTCGGGAAGTGCCAGAATACCTACGATCTCCGTGTTCAACTTTCTGATCACGGCCGCCGGCGCCGCGGCAGGCGCCAGTATGCCGTACCAGACCGTCACGTCGAAACCGGGAAGCCCCGACTCGGCGATGGTCGGCACTTCCGGCAACGCGCCCGCCCGCGCGGGCGTGGTCACCGCGACAGCCTGCAGACGCCCTGCGCGCACGAATGGCAGGGCCGGGGCAAGCGAAGAAAAGGCGAACTGCGTTTCTCCGCTGACTACGGCGGTTACCGCCGGCACGCCGCCCTTGTACGCAACATGCACAAGATTGATATTCGCTTGCCGTTTGAACAATTCGCCCGCCAGGTGCAGCGGCGCGCCTATCCCGGAAGACGCATAGCGCAGTTGTCCCGGGCTGAGCCTGGCCAATGCGATCATTTCGCCCACGGTTTTCGCGGGCACCGCGGGATTCGCGAGCAAGACCATCGCGCCGGAAGCCACCAGGGTTACAGGCGCCAGATCCCGCGCGGGATCGTGCGACAAGCCGGGATATAGCAGCGTGCTGGTCGCCAATGCACTGGTGGCGCCGATGAACAGCGTATAGCCATCCGGCGGCGATTTAGCCGCGAGTTCGGCACCGAGATTGCTCGACGCGCCCGGACGATTGTCCACGATGACGGGTTGTTTCCAGCGTTCCGTCAAGTGCTGGCCTATCGTGCGGGCGAGCACACTTGGTGCGCCACCCGCGGGAAAACCATCGATGATGCGGATGGGCCGGGTTGGAAAATTCTGCGCCGAAGCGGGGCCGGCGCTCCCGATCATGAGCGTGACCTGACAGAACGATAAGCAGAGCGTCGATCGCTTATTCACGGAATCCTCTGGACAAAACTCGCTTGATAACCACGCCTCACTCCTTAATTCGCGGCGCCACTGATCTTTTTGCCGATTTTACCCGTTCCCGGCAATCTGCTTGAACTAACGACGCGGCGTTTGTCAGGAAATCGGACAAACACCGGTCTCCTTCCTATACGGCCTGAAATGTCGTAGTTATAAACAAGTCAAGGGTCTGCATGCATACACGGGAGAGCTTTCAGCGGGAATGCGCGTCGGTGCGCCCGCATCTATTGCAATACGCCAAATTCAGGCTGGGAGATGAGCAACTCGCGCAGGACGTGGTGCAGGACACTCTGCTTGCCGCCTGCGAAGGGTTCGCGACTTACGAAGTGCGGGCCAGTGTCCGCACCTGGACGCAAGCGATCCTGCGCCACAAGATCACGGATGCCATGCGGGCAGCCTATGACGAACGCAAGCGTCTGGACCGGAACGCGGATGTCGAGGATGACGCCATCTGGCGCGACGTCTCGCCGCTGACCGGTCGTCATGAGATGGGCGAAGACCCCTTGGCGCTGCTCGAGAGAGCGTCTTGGATGCGCTTGATCGAGGTCGGCATGGGTCGGCTTTCAGCCAGAGCCGCAAGGGTTTTTCTGCTTACCGAGTGTTTGGGGATGAATGTCGGCGAGGTATCCCGGGAACTGTCCATCTCGGCATCGAATGTCTGGGTGAGCCGTCATCGTGCCCGCAAGAAAATGCGTGAATTTTTACGCGCGAGCCTCGCGCCTTGACCCCCGTCCTTTTACTTTCAGTCACCCGCGAACCGACCGCGGCCACCCGGAGCCGTGTAAGTATTGGGCCAGTCTACCGGTCTTTATGTCATGAAGCCGCGTTTGAGTGCGCTTGAGTCAGTAGCCAGCGCGACTGCAGATGCAGCGGGACGCGCAGACTCAGTCGGCGGCCCGTTGCCTCAATACTCATAACGAACCCAAGGAGAAATAGGCATGCGTAGAGGACCTGTAGTAATCATTTATATGATGTTTCTCGGAATGTTGTTGGAAGGGTTGGCAGGATGCGCGACAGGTACCAATCAAGGCAGCGCATTTCCAAGCTCCAGCAATGAAACGCCAGGTCCCGGCATAGGACCCAGCGGTCGTTAGTAGCTGTTTTCCAGTGGTTGCTTTCGCGCGACACCAGCGTTTTGAAGCGCTTGTCGTCGCGCATTCGCCTGCGCGGTTGACAAACGTGACGACCGGATTCTAGCTACGCATAGGCCGATGATGCCATCGCCCTACGCAACCCACTTGATCCGCGTCTTGATCATCTGGTCGATAATCTTGGTTGTATTCGCTGATTCGGTCACCACTGCGTAGTA
>JBKJMN010000300.1:0-4436 GCA_046596405.1 Burkholderiales bacterium | reverse complement strand
CTCGTGAGGTTTGCCTTGCCGCTTTTGGCAAACCCGTACATGAAAATGCCCCGGTCGCCTGTCCGTAAGGCAATGACCGTCCTGTAGCCGCCGGAGCGGCCCTGACCAGCGCGGGCCACGCGCTGTTTGATCACGCCGCCGCCGAGGTCCGCATCAATGAGACCACGCTCTGCCCGCTCAATCGCTTCGCAGAGCTGGCTGCTTCCAATCACTTCCTTGCGCGCGAACCGGGCAAATTCCTTGGTCACGAATACCCGCAAGCGCGTCTCCTGTGTAGATAGTTATATATCACCCCTAGGGGTATAGTTCAAGACAGTGACTTTGAGGTTCGGAGCCTCACCACTGCAAATGAGGACGCGCAAAGTGCGCCTGATATTATGCAAACGCCTCGCTGTAAGGCCCCCAGAAATCGTAAGCGTCCATTCCTGACATGTCGGTCAGGTTTTGGCGGGTAGGGGCCGCCAGTTCCAGGGTAGGAGCTCGTCGATGCGGGCCATAGAATGGCCACCGCTCATGCGCTCCAGCACGTCCTTCAAGTAGGCAAAGGGCTCGACGCAGTTGAGTTTGGCGGTCGTAATGAGCGTGGCCACGATGGCCCACCGATCGGCGCCGCCGTCCGAGCCGGCGAAAAGGTGGTTCTTGCGGCCGAGTGTGATCGGGCGGATCGCCCGCTCGACCGTATTGGTATCGAGTTCGACGCGGCCGTCGTCGAGGAAGCGGCAGAGTGCCTCCCATCGGGCAAGCGTATAGCGTATCGCTTCGGCAAGCCCGCTGCGCGTCGGCACGCGATGCAGCTGGCGTTCGAGCCACGGCCTCATGGCATTGGTCAGTCGCCGAGACTGGATGTTGCGAACGCGCTGCCTGTCTTGAGACGATTGCCCGCGGATGCTTTGCTCGGTGGCATAGAGTTCGCTGATACGGCGCAGCGTCTCTTCAGCAATTGGCGAAGCCGTTGCCTGGTGAACCTCGTAGAACTTCCGCCGCGTGTGCGCCCAGCATGCCGCGAGCGCAATAGTTCCGCCCGTCGTCAGCTTTTCGAAGCCGGCATATCCATCGACCTGCAATACACCTGCGAAGTTTTTGAGATGGGCCGCTGGTCGTTCGGCTTTGCGGTCAGGGCTGTAATAGTAAACGGCGGCTGGCGGATCCGTACCGCCCCAAGGTCGATCGTCGCGCGCATAGACCCATAATCGCCCGGTTCGCGTCCTGCCGCGGCCGGGATCGAGCACCGGAACCGTCGTGTCGTCTGCAAACAGCTTCTGCGAGGCGAACACCTGCTCTGCCAATCGCGCCCGCAGTGGCTCGAGCCACCAGGCGGCACCACCAACCCAGTTGGCGAGCGTCGAGCGATTGAGTTCGACGCCTTCGCGGGCAAAGATCTGCGACTGGCGGTAGAGCGGAATGTGATCGCAGTATTTGCTGACCAGCACGTGTGCGAGCAGCCCGGCGCTCGCCAGCCCTTTCGCGATCGGTCGCTCTGGCGCCGGAGCCTGATGCAGCTTTCCGCACGCCCGGCATCCATACTTCGGGCGGCGGATGCGGATGACCTTGAGGCGCGCCGGAACATAGTCCAGCATCTCGCTGACGCTTTCGCCGACCTTGTGTATCTCACCACCGCAACATGGGCATGCGCCGGCATTGACATCGAACGTCACATCCTCGCGCTCAAGATGAGCCGGTAGACTGAGACGGCCTTCGACACTTGGCTCTGCCCTCGTCTTCAAGCCGGATGTCTCCGGCAATGCGGCCTCGGCGCGGGCAACATCGGCGTCAAGATCTTCGAGGCCAAGCTGCAACTGATCTTGGTCAAGCCGCTCGGAGCGGCGGCCGAACTGGCTGCGTTGCAGAGTCTTGACGAGATTGCGGAGCCTATCGATCTCGGCCTGCGCCTCGCTACGCTCAGAATCGCGTTCGGCCACAAGGGCGCCGATCATCGCGTGCAGCGCGCCGACGTCTTTGGGCAAAGCATCGAGATCGATTCTCATGCTCTCGATTTTATGTCCAAGAACGAGCTGCAGCGAACCTAATCGCGTCGCTGAAGTAATCCGCTTTGGACATGAGTCTAACCCGCCACGGCGGGCTTCCAACGACGGTCTGGAACGCGCCAATCAATGCCCTCGATGAGCATCGATAATTGCGCGGACGTTAGGCTCACCGTCGCGCCAGTCGTGCGCTCGGACGGCCATTCGAACACGCCATGCTCGAGCCGCTTCGTGAATAGGCACAGCCCCGTGCCATCCCAATACAGGATCTTGATCAGATTGGCCTTGCCGCCTCGGAACGCAAACAGATGACCTGAGAATGGGTCGTGCAAAAGGATTTCCTGGACGAGCGTGGCCAACCCGTCGATCTGCTTGCGCATGTCGGTGGCGCCGAGCGCGATGTGGACCTTCACGCCTGCGGATGCCGTGATCATCGGTTGGCTCCTTCCAGCAGGGTGACTAGGCGCTCAATGGTTTTTGGATCGGTGTCGCGCTCGAAGCGAAGACGACGCCCGCCGGACAACTCGACCTCGATGGCCGGCGAAGGGCGGTCGGCGATGACCGGAACAGTCGGCATGGTCGGGTGTGATGTCATGGCCGATAGATCGGCAAGGCCATCGGGCGTATCGGCGATCGTAACCGGCACGATGCGGTGCATCGGTCCCATGCCCAACTGCTTTCGCCACCGGAACATCAGGTCGGTCGAAATGCCGTACTTACGGGCGACGCCCGACACAGAAGCATTCTCGCGCATCGACTCCTCAATGAGGCGCCGCTTATCCTCATCCGAATAGTTGCGGCGCTTGCGTACCGGAGTGAAGGGAATTTCCCTAGTCTTAGTGCTAGCACCAGTGCGATGCCCTCCGCCGCGGCGCCAAAGCAGGTTTTGCGGGACGAAGGTCTCCTCGTCCTTGAACGTGGCACGCCAGTTCCCGAACCGCTTCAGCGGCAGGCCGTGCAGCCCGCAATACTCTCGCTGGTTCAGATCGCTGTCACGCCAGCCCTTCAAGTGCGCGCGCCAGAAAAACTCCAGTTGCAGGCGCTTGGCCGATTTCAGTCGAGGCATCCTCGTCTCCTTTGCCGCATACGTCGCCGTGCAAAGAAGATCGAAACTGCTCCCTGTTCCTCAAGTGTGCATTCCCTGAACGCTTACTATTGATCGCTGATCCCCGCGCAAAATTCCCTGATAATTCTGCCAACGAAAAGCCAGCAAGCCTCTGATATAGAATTTGAAATTACGGTTTCTGAGCTAATTTCAAGCCCGAAAACCGCAAAAATTCCCTGTTAATTGGGGTTTTCGCTGAGACCGGTTCGCGGCAGACTGCCTCCACAGCCACCGTCTAACTCATTGATATCGCTGCATATTATTCCATTTCCTTAGGCGGAAATCTAGCGTCTTTTCCGGGCCTTGTCGACGTCAGTTTTTCGATCCCGTACGCACCCCCCGTCTCTGCACGACGTTCGTCGGCTCTTTGCCGGTTTTATCTCTGTCGCCCTTTTTCGGCTGGTCAGACTCGCATCGTTTTTCGGACGTGGAAGACGCTATCGCGTCTCAAATCCGAGGACAGACCGCTGCAGCTGCCAGTCGTACGGCAGGTCTTTGCAGAGTGAGATAAGGCCGGCCGCTGTTAGCGCCTCCGGCTGGCGTCCTTCAAAAAGGTCTTTGACGAGACCGGGCGCGAGATACGTGAGGCGCATGTGCGCCGAGAGATAGTCCCGTTTGACGCCAAGCCGCTGCGCGAGTGCATCAATAGTTGCATCGCGTCCCGACATCAGCGTATCCCGTGTCGCGTATGCATTTCGGAGCAGATCGATCATTTGACGGTCAGGCTTGGCAGCACTACCGCCCCCAACAATCAGTCGGATGCCTTTGCCGGCACGGCGCAATTTGGCTTCGGCGCGGAGTTCAATGGTTTCGATCTGGTCTTCCGGCAGATATCGAGTGGCTTCACCCACGAGGACCCTTGCGATCGCTGTTCGGTTGAGGCTGACGACAACTTCATCAACACGGACACACACGCGCTCGACAATCGACCGGACGAGTTCGCGAATCTTGATCGACGGCAAGGCCGCCCAGCCGCGCGTGAGTTCGTCAGCCCTCTTGAGTGATGAGCGAAGCGTCGCTGCGTCCAGCACAAAAGTTGACAGCGTCTCTCCGACGTCGTGTTCCGATGCGAAAAATGCACGGACCCGATTGAGAACCAGCGCCTCGACGTCGCCTGCCGGCACGCGCAACCCCTTTTCATGAAGCGAGCGAGCCTCCGTAATCAAAGCCGTGGAGACATAGTACCGGTAGCGTCGGCCCTTCTTCACCGCATGCGTCGGCGTCATACGATTTCCTTCGCCGTCCACGATCAGCCCGGCAAGCAGGCTCGGCTCTTCCGCAGTCGCGCTAAGCGTTCGCGCCTGTCGGTTGCGGGCCAGCTTGTCTTGGACGAGTTTCCAGTGCTCGGC
>JBKJMN010000275.1:0-3465 GCA_046596405.1 Burkholderiales bacterium | reverse complement strand
TGCCGAAGTGGTCGACGCCATGCTCGCGCTCGGCTTCGGCTTTGTCGAAGCGGGGACCGTCACGCCGCTGCCGCGGCCGCGGATTCCCCGGCTGCGGCAGCGGCGTGACGGTCCCCGCTTCGACAAAGCCGAAGCCGAGCGCGAGCATGGCGTCGACCACTTCGGCATCTTTATCGAAGCCCGCCGCCAGGCCGATGGGGTTCTTGAAGTCGAGATCCCACACGCGCGTCGCCAGGATCGCGTCGTCGGTCGCCGCGCGAGCGCCGGCCAGCCCGTGCTTGAGCGCCCAGATCGTCGCGCCATGCGCGGCTTCGGGATCGAGCAGGTGCAGCAGCGGGCGCGCGAGCCGGAACGGAAAATGGGCCATGGAGTCGGAGGTGGGACGCGCGCCAGTGGGCGCGCGGCTGAGCGTGAAACGGGTTCTGCTACAATCGCCGCGAACTCTACACGATGATGCACCACCGGGCAATGCAGCCCGCATCGTCATGACCACAGCGCGAGGCCCCGCCATGAAACGGCTCATCATCGCCATCACCGGCGCGTCCGGCGTCATCTACGGCATTCGCGCGCTCGAACTCCTGCGCGGCGTGCCCGGCGTCGAAACGCACCTGATCCTGACCCCGTCCGCGGCGCGCACGATTGTCGAAGAAACGGACTACGCAGTCGACAAGGTGCGTAAGCTCGCGCATCACGAGTACAACTACAAGGACATCGGCGCCGCGGTCTCGAGCGGCTCGTTCAAGACCGCCGGCATGCTGGTCGCGCCGTGCTCGGCCAAATCGCTCTCCGGCATCGCCCATTGCTACAACGACGAGCTCGTGGTGCGCGCCGCTGACGTGTGCCTCAAAGAGCGCCGCCGCGTCGTCTTGCTATTTCGCGAAACGCCGCTGCACGCCGGGCACATCGCGTTGATGGAGCAGGCGACGCGCAACGGCGCAATCGTCATGCCGCCGGTGCCCGCGTTCTACAGCCGCCCGAAAACCGTCGACGATCTCGTAATGCAGACGGTGGGCCGCGCGCTCGATCTGTTCGATATCGACGCCAACATCGTCAAGCGCTGGACCGAGTCGGCGCCCGCCGCGAGCGCGCGCAAAAAGCAGCGCCGCCCCAAATAACGCTATGCCGAATGCCGCTGCCGGCGCGCGCGAGTCCGCTTTCTGGCAATTTTCACTTGAGTTCTATGCGCGCGCCGGCGTTGCCGCAGCGTGCATCGAGCTTCAGGACAATGCCGGCGCCGACGTCAACGTGATGTTTTACGTGTTGTATCTCGCCACCCATTCGCGGCAAATTGAATCAGACGACGCTGCGCATATCGACGCATCGGTAAAGGCGTGGCGCCAAATCGCCGTGGTCCCGTTGCGCACGCTGCGGCGCAGGCTTAAAACGGGCGTTGCGCCGATTGCCGCGGCCGACAGCGAAGCGCTGCGCAGCGCAGTCAAGCGGCTCGAATTGGAATCAGAACGCATCGAGCAGGAATGGCTCGAGCGCAACGTGCCGGCGTCCGTCGGTAGACCGGCCGCATCGCCCCTCGCGGCCGCGCGCGCCAATCTCGCTGCCTACGGTTCGCTTTGCGGCGGCCTGCCGGCGGCGCCGGTTGAAATTCTGCTCGACGCTTACGCGCGCATCCCGCCGCAATAACGATAGGTCTCACGCTTAACCAGCCGCTTGTAAGTTCAATCCTACGCCAGACTCAGACTACTCTTATGCCTTTAGCGGGCGAATGTTACTAACATCTGGTTCACCTAAAACTATCAGGAGAATCAAATGTTGAATATCCAGGAAATCAAACCTGAAATGCCGGTTGTTTGCTCGCAAGGTGGTCAATTCGCCACGGTCGATCACATGCAAGGATCCGACACCATCAAGTTAAAAAAGGATGATTCCGGCCAACATCACTACATACCCGCCAGCTGGGTTACCTCTACGGAAAACGGTAAAGTCCAGATCGATCGTCCCGGTCAGGAAGCCATGAAGCAATGGTCGGAAAGCCCTGTCGCGCACTGAATTTAGTGTTTTAGATTGATTAAAAAAAGGAGCTTTTGCTCCTTTTTTTATCAGTCGAGATCGCCGCGGATGTCAGAATAGCAATTGGCAAACGCGATCGACGGGACGTTGAACCATGCGTCGCCCGGCGTTGAGTACCGCACGAGTAAAACAGCTCACGCGGCCTGCAGCACCCCATCGACCAGGCGCAGGATGCGGCCCGCGCGCGCCGCGATTAGGCTGTCGTGCGTCGCTATCACGAGGCTGGTATTGAAAGCGCGGTTGAGCTCGAGCATGAGCTCGAAGACGTCTTCCGCGGTCTGACGGTCGAGATTCCCGGTCGGCTCGTCGGCGAGCACGCAGGCCGGATTGGTGATCAACGCGCGCGCAATGGCGACTCGCTGGCGCTCGCCGCCGGAAAGTTCCGACGGCGCATGCTCGAGCCGGTGCGCTAGACCAACCTTCTCGAGCATGGCGACGGCGCGCTCGTGCGCCTCGGCCGGCAGCATGCGCCGGATCAACAGCGGCATCGCGACGTTTTCGATTGCGGAAAACTCCGGCAGCAGATGATGAAACTGGTAGACGAAGCCGAGCTGCCGGTTGCGCAGTTCGCCACGCCCCGTTTCGTCGAGCGCCTGGATGTCGCGGCCGTCGATCACAACCGACCCGCTCGTCGCGGCGTCGAGCCCGCCGAGCAAATGCAGCAAGGTGCTTTTTCCCGAGCCCGAAGAGCCGACGATCGCGAGATGCTCGCCTTTGGTTACCGTCAGGTTCACGCCGAGCAACACGCGCACCTCGACTTTGCCCTGCCGGTAGACTTTGCGCAGGTCGCGGCAGGCGATCGCGGCGTCACTCATAGCGCAAGGCCTCGGCGGGGTTGATTTTGGCGGCGCGATAGCTCGGATAAATAGTCGCGAGCAGGCTGACGATAAACGAGAAAAATGCGGTCAACAACACGTCCGCCATGCGCAATTCGGAAGGCAGGTCGCTGATCTGGTAGACGTCCTTCGACAGAAACTTGAAGCCGAATACGTGCTCGATGAAAGGCACCACGACGTCGACGTTCAATGCCAGCGCGATGCCGGCGGCCACGCCCGTCAGCGTTCCCATCAGCCCGATCAAGGTGCCCTGAATCAGGAAAATCTTCATCACGCTGCCGGGGCTCGCGCCGAGCGTGCGCAGGATCGCGATATCGGCCTGTTTGTCTTTCACCGCCATGAACAGGCTCGAGACGATATTGAACGCGGCCACCGCGATGATCAGGAACACGATCAGGAACATCATGCGTTTTTCGATGTCGACGGCGCGGAAGAAATTCGCATTGAGGCGCGTCCAGTCGGTGATATAGGCGTCGGGACCGAGGCTCTGCGACAACTCCCGCGATACGCGGCCCGCCTCGAAAAGATCCTTCAGCTTGAGCCGCACGCCGCTCACCTGCTCGCCCATGCGATAGAGCGTCTGCGCGTCCTGCATGTCGACCAA
>JBKJMN010000125.1:0-3492 GCA_046596405.1 Burkholderiales bacterium | reverse complement strand
TGCCATCATGCGCGCAGAGCGGCCAGCACCTTGTCGGGCGTGAAGGGCACCGAGCGCAAGCGCACGCCGATCGCGTCGAACACCGCGTTGGAAATTGCGGAAGGCACGACTGCGGTGGTCGGCTCGCCGGCGCCCCACGGCACTTCGGCGGGCCGGTCGATGAGATCGATGACCACGTCGGGTACGTCCGGAAAGCGCAGGATCGGATAGCCCGCCCAGTCGCGGCTGGTGACCGTGGAGCGGTTGAACTGCAGATCCTCGACGAGCGTCCGGCTCGTGGTCTGGATAATATTGCCCTCAATCTGGTTCTTCAGTCCGTCGGGGTTGATGATCTGGCCGCAGTCGTGCGTGACGTAGAAGCGCGTCACCCTTACCGCGCCGCTCTTGCGGTTGACCTCAACCTCGGCAACCGCCCCGACGTAGGTGCGAACCAATTCGTACTTGACGTACGAAACCCCGCGCCCCGTCACGATGTCGCCGGATTGCCGCCGCGGACTCGCGCCGCGCGGCTGCCAGTTGGCGAGACGGGAAAGCCGCTCCAAAACCTCGATGCCGCGCTTGTCCTTGAGCAGCGCGATGCGGTATGCGAGCGGATCGGCGCCGGACGCCTGCGCGACCTCGTCCAGAAAAACTTCGTTGCCGAACGTGTTCTGCATACGGCCCGGCGTGCGGATCCACGACGGCCGGAATGGCGTGTCGGCCAGCCGGTGGGCAACCGTCCTGACGTTGGAAAATGCGTACTGGACCGCAAGCTGCTGCTGGATGCTGCCCGGATGCGACTCTTCCTTCGGCATGCCCGCCAGATCGGCAGCGATCAGCGTCGCGCGCGATACCGACTGGCCTTGCGGAATATACGCGTCCGCAGTCCACGCAACCACGTTACCGCGTTCGTCGAGCCCCGCCGCATAGTCGATCAACGTGGGCGGGCCTTTCGGGTCCCACACGTGTTCGTCCTCGCGGCTCCATTGCACGCGTACCGGCTGTCCCGTTTCCTGCGCGAGCAGCGCGGCGTCGGCGGCGGCGTCTTCATGCCCGTTACGCCCGTAGCATCCCGAGCCTTCGACGTAAATGCAGCGCACCTTGTCGGGTTTCACGGCAAACATGTCGGCGAGCTGCTTGCGCAGTTCGTGCGTCTGCTGCGACGCCGTCCAGCACGTGAGATTCCCGTCCTGCCATTGCGCGATGGCGCACGACGGCCCGATCGAGCCGTGGGTGTGGATCGCGAAATCGAACGTCGCTTTGAGCGTGCGCGGCGCGCTCTTCAACGCTTCCGGCGCATTGCCGATGTTCTGTGTGACTTCGTCGCGCAGCACCTTGGTGGCGCGCACGCTTTCCCACAGCTTCGCCTTGTCGGGCAGGCCCTCCCAGTGTGCCCACTCCGTGCTGAGCGCGCGTGCAGCACGGATCGCCGCCCATTCGTCGCGCGCGATGACCGCCACGAAATCGTTCTTGCGTACCATTTTGACGTAGCCCGGTATCCTGCGCGCCGCGGAGTCGTCCACCGCGGAGAGTCTGCCGCGCATGGTCGGCGGGCGCACCACGCGCGCGTGCAGCATCCCGGGAACGCGATAGTCCTGCATGAAAACGAACGTGCCGGCAACTTTCGCCGGAATGTCTACGCGGGGCACCGGCTGGCCGACGATGCGGTAGCTTTGCGGGTCTTTGACGCGCGCTTTGGCGTCGAGCTTGAGCGCAAAATTCCGGCCGCCCACGAGGCGCGAATAGGCAACGCTGCGGCCGTCGGCGCGTGACACGACCGCGCCGTTCTCGGTCGTCAGGTTCGCGGCCGGCAACCCGAGCGCCTTGGCGCCTTCGTTGATGAGTGCGGCACGCGCCGTGGCTGCCGCGTGCCGGATTTCCATGCCGCCGCGCGAGATCGAGACGCTGCTGGTGGTCGCGCCCTGGTCGGGTGTGAGCAGCGTGTCGCCTTCGATCACCCTGACCCGATCGAGCGGCACGTCGAGTTCTTCGGCAGCGATTTGCATGAATGCGGTACGGACGCCAGTGCCTAGGTCCACCTTGCCGGAGTAGACGGTCACTGTGCCGTCGGCGGCGATGGCGAGAAAGCCGTCGACCTCTCCGAGCGACACGGTCTTGACCGGCACGGACCCTTGGGCAAGTGCGCCAGGAGAAATCGCGAAGGACACGACCAGCGAGCCGGCGGCCGCGAGGAATTCGCGGCGATTCAAAGTTGTCTTCAGCATGGCGTCGTCCTCCCTCAAGCCATCATCTGCGCGGCGCGTTTGACCGCGCGCACGATGCGCAGGTGCGTACCGCACCGGCACAGGTTGCCGGCAAGCGCCTGTTTGATCTGGGCGTCGGTGGGCGACTTGTTGGAGTCCAGCAGCGCCTTCGCCTGCATGATCATTCCGTTGATGCAATAGCCGCATTGCACGGCCTGCTCGTCGATGAAGGCCTGCTGCAGCGGATGCGGCTTGCCGGCCGCACCGAGCCCTTCGAGGGTGACGATCGCCTTGCCGGCGGCCGCCGCGAGCGGGAACGAGCATGATCGAACGGCCTTGCCGGCCACGTGCACGGTGCACGCCCCGCACTGTCCGAGGCCGCAGCCGAAATGAGGACCGGTCAGGCCGAGATGGTTGCGCAGCGCATAAAGCAAGGGCATCTGCGGGTCGTCGGCTTCGACCTTGACGGTCTTGCCGTTGACGTTGAGCGAGTGTGCTTGTGCCATCAGGTTCCCCTCCAGAAATTGCGGCTGCGCCGTGCGGCGGCCGCGCGCCATGCAGGGAGCGCGCTGACCTGCCCGGAATTCAAGTTCTGATTGTGGCGAGAGTCTAGCGATTCACGCTACGACTCGCAAACGGTCTGGCAGATGCTTACGTCGAGATCACTTTGACTTCGGTGGTGACTGAGTTGGCGATGAAGCATTCCTTGTGAGCTTTGTCGTGCAGCCAGTCGAGATCGGCTGCCGCCGGTTGTTTCGCGCCGCTGTAGACGATCTTCGGATGCAGTTCGACGCGCGTAATGGCGAGCTTGCCGTTCGCGTTTTTTTCCAGGTGACCGACCGCCGCGTCTTCATAGTTGTCGACGACGAAGCCCTTGTTCGAAGCTAGCGCGAGAAAAGTCAGCATGTGGCAGCTCGACAACGCTGCGACAAAAGCCGCTTCAGGATCGACGCGTTGCGGATTGCCGAGATAAGCGGGCGCCGCGGAACCGGGTACCTCGACGCCGTTCGGAAAGCGCCACACGTGGTCGCGCGGATAATTTTTATAGCCGAAGTCGGCGCCGTTGCGCGCCCACACTATGTTCGCTTTATGCTCTGACATGAGAATATTTTAGTGAAGGTGTGAAGAAGTGAAAGGGTGAAGGGTGGACCACTAGAACCCGACCGCTTGTCCGTCAGTACGCCGCTCGGAAGCCGCGAGATAACCGTCGTCCATTTTGTATATCAACTGCGCGCGTCCGAAGTCGGTGCTCCAGCGGTCGGCTTGCGTAATCTGGTGGCCGCGGCGCTGCAGTTCGGCGATGACATCA
>JBKJMN010000258.1:0-6440 GCA_046596405.1 Burkholderiales bacterium | reverse complement strand
ACTTCAGCAATTTCAGCCTTGCGCTCGCGGTCGCGAGCTTTGTCGGCCCGCTGCTGGTCGGCTTTTCGATCGATCATGCGGGGTATGCCTACGCCTGTCTGTGCGTAGTCGCCGTATCGCTCGTGCCGGTTGGCCTGCTGATCGTTAAAAGGATCGCGGTGCCGCATGCGCAAACGGACGCGGCGCGCGGCGGCAGCGTCCGCGAAGCGCTGGCGCGGCCCGGCGTGTGGCGCGTACTGGCGACCAGCAGCCTGGTCGTGACCGGGATCGACATGTTCCAGTTTTACCTGCCGATATACGCGCACTCGATCGACCTGTCGGCATCGGTCACCGGCATCGTCCTCGCGACGTTCTCCGCTGCCGCATTCGTCGTGCGGCTCGTGATGCCCCGGCTGCTCAAGCGCTGGAGCGTGGAAACCCTGCTTGCTTATTCGTTCTATCTCGGCGCGGCGACCCTGTTTTTGGTGCCGCTTTTTCAGAACGGCTGGATCCTGGCGCTGACCTCGTTCATGTTCGGCATCGGCATGGGATGCTGCCAGCCGATCACTATGATGTTGACATTTTCCGGTTCCGCCGCAGGCCGCTCGGGTGAAGCGCTCGGCCTGCGCCTCACCGTGAACCACTTGACGCGGGTCGTTACCCCGATCGTTTTTGGCTCAATTGGGTCAATTTTCGGCCTTTTCGCCGTATTTTGGGGCAACGCGGTCCTGCTCGGCGGCGGTGGCGTGCTCACCCGGGCCCATGCGGCCGGCCGCCTACCCCCCTAGGGCGGCCTGTCAACTTCCCGGGCGGACGTGCGTTATTAGGGTCATCCGGATTACCGGATCAACCAATGGAGAGAACAAAATGAACAAGTTGTTAGCCACCCTGATTGCCACGGCGTTTGCCGCCACCACGGCGTTTGCCGCCGACATGACCAAAGACGCGCCTAAAGCAGCAACCCCGGCGACCCCGGCAACGTCCGCCAAGGGCGATGCCATGAAAGCGACTCCGGCGACCCCGGCGACGCCCGCGCCGAAAGCAGCAATGACCAAAGAAGAGAAAAAAGCTGAGGCAGCGGCGAAGAAACAAGCCAAAGCGGAAGCCAAAGCCAAAGCCAAAGCCGACGCGGCAGCCAAGAAAGAAGCGAAAGCCAAAGCCAAAGCCGATGCGAAAGCGGCCAAAGCGGCAGCCAAAGCCGATATGTCCAAAACCAAAGCCGGCGCTGAAGCGAAAGAAACCAAAGCCGAAGCCAAAGCCGATATGGGCAAAGCGAAAGCCGATGCCAAAGCCGATACGACCAAAGCCAAAGCCGACACCAAAACCGATGCGATGAAGAAATAAGTTTCAAAAAACGCGCCGTCAGGCGCGTGCATCGCAAAAAAGGCGGGGACCCCCCCGCCTTTTTATTTGTACGCCACCTGTGTTGCGCGGCGGCAAGGTTGTTGTAATATCGCGCGTTTCGCGCCGCACGCGGCAGCATCCAGAGAAAACTCTCCATGAAAGCGTTAGTAGTCAGAAAATTCGGCGCGGCCGATTCGAAGGTCGAGGAGTGGAAGGTGCCTGCGCCCGGCGCGGGCGAAGTGCTCGTCGACGTGCACGCCGCGGGGATCAATTTTCCCGACCTGCTCGTAATCGACGGCAAATATCAGTTCCTGCCGCCGTTGCCGTTCGTGCCCGGCAAGGAATGCGCAGGAGTGGTCAATGCGGTCGGTCCCGGCGTCATCACGCCGCGGCCCGGCGAGCGCGTGCTGGTGCAGGTCGAATACGGCGCCTACGCGCAACAGGTGACGACCAAGGCGGTCAATTGCCACGTGGTGCCGGACGCGATCAGTTTCCCCGAAGCCGCGGCGATGGGGCTCACTTACAACACCGCGCATTTCGCACTGGTCGAGCGGGGACGTCTGCAGCCGGGTGAAACCGTGCTGGTGACGGGCGCGGCGGGCGGCGTCGGGTTGGCTACCGTGCAGGTGGCGAAGGCGCTCGGCGCCGTCGTGCTTGCCGCAGTCAGCACGCCGGACAAAGCGGCGGCGGCGAAGGCGGCGGGCGCCGATCATGTTATCGATACCGGTGTCGCGGATCTGCGCGAGAAATTGCGCGAGCAGGTGTTCGCGGCGGTCGGTAAGCGCGGCGTCGACATGGTGATCGACAATGTCGGCGGCGACGTATTCGCCGCATGCGTGCGCGCGGTTGCCTGGTGCGGGCGTCTGATCATCGTCGGCTTCGCCGGCGGGCGCGTGGCCGAAATCAAGGCCGGCCATTTGCTGGTCAAGAACATTGCCGCAATCGGCCTGCAGTTCAGCGATTACCGCGACCGCGAGCCCGAGAAATGCCGCGGGGTGCGCCAGCAGCTGTTCGACCTGTACACGGCGGGCAAACTCAAGCCGTACGTGATGGCGACCTTTCCGCTTGAGCGTTACGCCGAGGCGCTCGCGCTCGTCAAAGGGCGCAAGGTCATCGGCAAAGCGGTGCTGACGACGCGATGATGTAGACGCCGCCGCGCCCGTCAGGCGGTGCGGCGAAAGTGCAATGACAGCGTGACCGCGGCCGCGATCACGCACACGACGAATGCGCCGGTCAGCAGCAGGAACCAAAAATTATCGAGCTGTGCAGGTACGCGTGTGTTGGCTTCGACGATCATCCACTGCATGCCGGCGAAAAACAGCGCCGGCGCGATGCCCCAGATCAGCGCATGGCGCTCCAGCCAGTGGAGCGTGCTCTCGACCCGCTCCGGCGTGGCGAGCCAGTAGTCGCGGCGCGGGATGCTCGTGAGCCGCGCGAACCGCCGCGGCAGCAGCGCCTGCGCCGCGTAGAGAATCAGCGGCATGCCGAGCGTCAGCGCCGTCATCAGCCACTGGTGCGCAGCGCGCGACATGTGCGCAGTGGCGTGGCCGTCGGACGCGAATTTCGATGCGACCGGGTCGGGCAGTTGGCCGGAGGTCACGAAGACATACGCCGTCGCGCCAATAACCGTGGCGGCGAACAGTACGCGCAGAGCTACGATATTCATGGGTCGCTCCTCTGGTGGAATGTCGCTCCGCTTTCGGCGCTGCGGTTATTTCGCCTGCGGAAACGCGCCGACCAGCGCCGCGCCGGCATCGGTGGCGTTCTCGATATTCATGATCGCAGCGGCCAGCTTGTCGGCATCCGCGCGCGTCGCGCCGGCGCCGAATTCGAGACAATCGCGAAATTTTGCCAGCAACTCGTCTTCGCTCATGGGTTCCTGCGGGCTGCCTTTGACCGTGTCGCTTTTGACTTCCACCACGCGGCCGTCGTTGAGCGTTACCGTGACCCGCGCCGGTTCGATCGCCGTCGGATCAATTGCGGGGTCATCGACGGCGCGCACTTTGCCGGCGAGCGCGACCACCGCCGGATCGCGGATTGCCGCTGGCAGAAAGCTGCGCAAGTCGACGCGCGCATCGGTCAATGCTCGGGCAAACGTATACGCCGCGTTGAATTGTGCGTGCACCACCGAATCGCGTCTGACATCGTAGGGTTCGCCGACGGTGAGCCAGTTGACTTTGCCCATGCCGATTTCGACCGCGCGCACATCCGACGGTTTTATACCCTGGCCGCGCAGCTTGATGCCGAGTCCGACCGGCGTGTGATTGCAGCGGCAGCACGGATAGGGTTTGAAGCTGTATTCGGTGATGCGCCAGTGGGTGCCGAGATCCTGCGTGATCAATTCGGTTTTCACTTCGTCGCGCTCGTATAGCGAAAAGAGTCCCGCATTGCCTTCGAGCGTGCGGCGGGTGCCGGTCAGACCGTCGGCGGCTAGAAACGCGCCGAGCACTGCCGAGCGCGCGGCGAACCCAGCGCCGAGGCGCTTGGAAATCACCCCGTCGCGCATGCTCTGCGCGGAGCCGCTGGTCTGGTGATATGCCATGCCGAGCGCGTTGCGCATGCCTGCGGCGTCCAGCTTAAGCAAACTCGCAGCGCCCAGGCTGGCCGCGGGCGTGCCGAACACCATCGTCGGATGCCAGCCTTTGCCGAGGCTGTTATAGCAGGCGAGGCCGAGTCGCGCGTGCAGTTCGGTGCTGATCGCATAGGCGAGCAGGAAATCCCTGCCGCTGACCTTGCCGCTCGTTTGGCTTATATCTTCGGCGGTCGCGAGCAACGTCGGCAGCACGACACAATTGGTATGCACGCGCGCCGGATCGTGCTGATCGTCGAAATCGAGCGCATGCGCGGCGGCGCCGTTCGCGAGCGCGGCACTCGGCGGCGAATAGCGGCGCTTGCCGACGAGCCCCGTCGCGGATCCGCCGCTTTCCCATTTCACCAGCCGCTGGTTCAGTTCGCGGATGCCCGGCGCGTTGCTGGCGCCGGCAATTACACCCAGCGTGTCGAGCAGGAAAAACTTGAGCGTGCGCACCACTGCGGCGGGCAGATCCTCATAGCGCCAGCGCGCGAGCTGTTCGCACAGCTTTAACGTGTAATCCTCGGCGAGAGGCACGAGGGCGGCGACGGATTGTTTCAGAGGCGTGGCAGTAACCATGGGGAGTTTGCTCTCGATCAAGCGGCGTTCACGCGGAATTTTCCGGACGCTCAGCGATTATTATAGGCCGGACCGCGCGCCGTCGCGAAAAGCAGGTCGACGTACGCGCCGGCGGCGGGCGAGAGCGGGCGGTCGCGGCGCGTGATGATGCCAATGCTGCGCACCGGGCGCGGGTCATTGATACGGCCCGCGGCCAGGCCTTTCATGTTGAGTTCGGCGAGCACCATGCGCGGCATGACGGTGACGCCGAGCCCCGCGCGCACCATGCTGAGCGCCGTGACCATGTTGGCGACTTCGTAGTCGGGCTCGCGTGCGACGCCGGCCGCGGCGAAACCGTGCTCGACTAACGCGCGCACGCTCGATTGCTTGGGCAGCAGCACCAGCGGCGCCGCGGCGAGATCGCGCCACGTGAGGCGGCGTTTCGCGGCCAGCGCATGGCGGGCCGGAAATACCGCCTGCAATTCATCGGCCATCAATTCGCGGAAGGCGAGTTCGTCGCGCGGTGTATTCAGCGTGCCGATGCCGAAATCGACTTCACGATGCCGCACCCGCTCGGCGATGTTGGCGTCCTGGTCTTCGATCAGCCGCGCGGTAATGGCCGGGTGCAGCGCCTTGAAGCGCGCGAGCGCGTGCGTGACGAGCCCGAACGCAACCGACGGCAATGACGCGAACACGATGCGCCCGCGCGTGCCCGCCGCCATCTCGCGCGCGAATCGGTAAGCGTCGTCGAGATCGTCGAGCGGACGCTCGATCATCGCGAGAAAGCGCCGCCCGGCCTCGGTCAGCTCGACGCGGCGCGTGGTGCGCTCGAAGAGTTTTACGCGCAGCGAGGTCTCGAGCTCGCGCACGAGTTGCGAAAACGCGGGCTGCGTCATCGCGAGCTCGCGCGCCGCCGCGCTGAACGAGCCATGGACGGCGGCCGCGGCAAAGCCCTGCAGCTGGCGCAGTTTCAGATTCATATGCAAAACCTATGAGTCATGACAGAACGTCTAATTGTTATATTAATCGGTGCGTGCTTAAATTCCTATCCTCCGTCAGGCAGCGACAGGCGTATCCCCGTGAAAAAAATCTGGATCGGCATCGACACCGGCGGCACGTTCACCGATCTCGTACTGTGCGAGCTCACGACCGGCCGCTACACCTACCACAAGCTGCCGACCACGACCGGCGACCCGGCCAAGGCGGTGCTCGATGGGATTGCCGAAGTGATCGAGCTCGCGCAACTGCCGCGCGACGAAGTCGAATTCCTGGTACTCGGCACGACCCTCGGCACCAATGCGGTGCTCGAGGGCAAGTGCGCGCGCACCGGCATGCTCACGACCGCGGGCTTTCGCGACGTGATCGAGCTCGCGCGCCAGCGCCGGCCCCACTATTTCAACCTCGACATCCTGAAACCGACGCCGCCGGCGCTGCGCGATTGCCGCCTCGAAGTGGCCGAGCGCATCGCGCCGGACGGCGCGGAAGTCACGCCGCTCGACGAGAATGACGTGCGCAAGGCGGTCGCAGTGCTGCGCGAGAAGCAGGTCGAAGCGATCGCGGTGTGCATGCTGCACTCGTATGCGAACCCCGCCCACGAGCGCCGGACGCGCGATCTCGTCAAGACGCTGTGGCCGGAGGTTTATCTCTGCACGTCATCGGACGTGCTGCCTGAATTCCGCGAATTCGAGCGTTTTGCGACCACGGTCGTCAATGCCAGCCTCATGCCCATCATGGACCGCTATCTGGACCGGTTCGAGCGCGGCGTCGCCGGGCTCGGCATCAAGATCGCACCCCGCGTCATGCAATCGAACGGCGGCGCGGTGACTCCCGGCGCCGTGCGCAAGCTGCCGGTGAATACGTTTTTCTCGGGCCCGGCGGGCGGCGTGGTCGGCAGCGTCGGGCTCGGCGCCGAGCTCGGCATCGGCAATCTGATTACCTTCGACATGGGGGGCACGTCGACCGACGTGTGCCTGATCCGCGACGGGGA
>JBKJMN010000394.1:0-9314 GCA_046596405.1 Burkholderiales bacterium | reverse complement strand
TCGGGCAACGGCAGCACGCAGCATCTGACCGGTGCGCTGTTCACGAAAATGGCCGGCATCGACATGACGCACATACCCTATCGCGGCAGCGGCCCGGCGACGGCCGATCTCCTGAGCGGGCAGGTCACGGTGGGATTTCCAGGCATCGCGGGCATGCTGCCGCAGATCAAAGCCGGCAAGCTCCGCGCGCTCGCGGTTACCAGCGCCAGGCGCTCGCCCGAGTTGCCGGACACCCCGACCGTGGCGGAGGCCGGCATCAAGGGCTATGACGTGACCGCCTGGTTCGGCGTCGCCGGCCCCAAGGGTATGCCGCGCGATATCGTGATGAAGCTGCATACCGAGCTGTTGCGCATCCTGAAGAATCCGGAAGTGCAAAAACTCCTGCTCAACGCCGGCCAGGAAGTCGCCTGGCAGGAGTCCCCGGAGCTTTTCGGCGAAGTGCTTAAAGTCGAAGCGGCAAAGTGGGCGCGCATGGTCAAGGAATCCGGCGCAACGGTCAATTGACCAGCGATCGGACAACGCGAGACTCCATGGCTGACATGCAGCGCTTCGTCACCGGATTGCTGATTGCTACGGTGGGCGGTTTTGCGTTGCCGCTAGGCGCGCAGAATTATCCGGTGCGGCCGGTCCGTCTGGTCATTCCGTTCTCGCCGGGCGGGGCAACCGATGTACCGGGCCGCATCCTCGCGCAAAAGCTGTCCGAGGTGTGGGGGCAGCAGGTGGTGGTGGACAATCGTCCGGGCGCCGGCAGTACGATAGGCACGGACATGGTGGCGAAAGCCCCGGCAGATGGCTATACGCTGTTGTTGACGGCCACGCCATTCGTCATCGGCGCCGGTCTCTACCGGAAGCTTGCGTACGATCCGCTGCAGGACTTCGCGCCGGTGATGCAGATCGGCAGCGCACCCAACGTGTTGGTGGTGCATCCGTCGTTGCCTGCGAAAACGGTCAGAGAACTCATAGCACTGGCCCGCGCGCAGCCGGACAAAATCGATTTCGCGTCGTCCGGCAATGGCAGCGCGCAGCATCTGTTCGGCGTACTGTTCACGTCGCTGGCGAAAATCCAGCTGACGCATATCCCGTATAAAGGTAGCGCGCCGGCCACCACGGATTTGATTGCCGGGCAGGTGTCGGTCGGCTTTCCGGGCATCGCCATCGCGTTGCCTCATTCCAAAGCCGGGCGCCTGCGCTCGCTAGGCGTCACCAGCGCGCAACGATCGCCGCAAATGCCCGATGTGCCGAGCCTGGCGGAGGCTGGTGTACCCGGTTACGCCGCGACACTGTGGCTGGGCGTGGCGGCGCCGGCGGGGACACCGAAGGCGATTATCAACGCGCTGCACGTGGAGATCACCAAAATCCTGCAGTCTGCCGATCTCAAGGGCGGATTTCAGGCCGTCGGCACCGACGTCGTTGCCTCCACGCCCGAAGCGTTCGGTAGCTTGATCAAGGCCGAACTGACGAAATGGGTGAAAGTCGTGCGGGAGTCGGGCGCGCAGGTGAACTAGCGGCAGTCCCGGACTACGCTGGCTGCGCGAGGTGGATCAGGATCACGCGCGCGGAAAACTGCGGAAGTTCACGTCGTCGTCGCGCTCGATCTGCTTAACGAGATTGACCTCCCAGGTCAGATAGTCCTGCATGGCTTCCTCGACTTTCGCGGTGCGATCGTACGGACGGTACCAGACGTCGTCGGTCGTGTCGGCGAGCCGCGTCAGTCCGGTCTCGAGCGGCAAGCCCGCGGCGCGCCACGCAGCGGTGCCGCCTTGCAGGACTTTGACCGTAGTGTGCGTAAGTTGCGCGACTTCCGGCGCGGCAAGTCGCGCGAGAATACCGTCCCCCGAAGTCAGAACGAGCGATTTCGCCGGGGGAATTTGCTGGAGATTGGCGGCGAGATTGGCGCGGATCGACAGCCATGCGCCGGGGATGTGCGCATCGCGATAGCGCAGGCTCGTTTCAAAATCGATGACGGTCGCATTGCCGGCGGATAGCTCGCTGGCGAGTGCCTGCGGGGCGATGAACTGCGGCTTGATCTGCGCGAGGCCGAGTACCTCGGCGGGCGCATCGCCCTTGATTAATGGCCCCGATGCGAGCGCATTCTCGACTACATAGACCTCCTGCCAGCCCATCTGGATGAGCCACGAGGCCGTCATCGTCGCGCGCACGCCGTGATCGTCTATGAGCACGATGCGCGAATGGCGCGTCGCGGCGAATGCGTCCGTCGCCTGCACGAGTTGCCCGCCGGGCGCGTTCACCGTGCTGTGCAAATGCCCGGCGGCGAATTCCTCGGGGCTGCGCACGTCGAACAGGTAAAGCGTGCGGCGACCCATTTCGCGCGAAAATTGCGCGACTTTCGCGACGTCGATGGAGCGCACGCCGAAACGTTTGGCGACGCGCGCGGCGGCACCGCGCGCGGCGGCGAGGCCGGCGGGCGACGGCGGGGGCGCGCAACGAGCCTGTTCGCGCGCAAGCTCGAATCCCGCCAGATGCCAGCCCATCGTGCCATCCTTGAGCGCGACCACGCGGTTGGTGAGGCCGGCGTTGATCAGCGACTGCGCTCCTATGATGCTCCGCGTGCGCCCCGCGCAATTGACGACCACCAGTGTAGCGGGCGAAGCAATCAGGTCGTGCGCGCGATAGGCAAGCTCCGCGCCGGGACAGTCGATGCCGCCCGGAATGCTCATCTTCGTGTACTCCGCGAGCGGACGGCTGTCGAGGATCACCACGCTTTCCCCGGCATCGACCCTGGCCTTGATTTCCTGCGCGGGCATGCGCGGGGTGTTCTCGTGGTGCTCGACGAATTCGCCGAATGCCTTGCTCGGCACGTTGATGCCGCTGTAGACCTCGTAACCTGCGGCCGCCCAGGCTTCGATGCCCCCGGCGAGCACTGACACGTCCGTATAACCGTTGCGCGTGAGCACCGTGGCGGCGCGTTGCGCGAGGCCTTCATTGCCGTCGCAGATGACCACGCGCGTCGAGCGCCGCGGCACCACCAGCGGCGCGCGCATTTCCAGGCGCGACAGTGGAGTTGATGCAGCCAGCAACAGATGACGCTTGGCAAAAACACCTTCCTCGCGCACGTCGAGCACCGCGATCTCGTCGCCGTCGTGCAGCATCTTTTTCAATGCGGCAGCGGTGACGGCGCGGATTTTGCGGCTGGCGGTGGTTTTTGGCATGGCGATTCCTTAAAAATCTTCAGTTCGGCAGGGAGGTTCAATTGTCGCGGCCGGCGGGCGGGCGCACAATGGGGGCATCGCCGCTGTAAGGGCGCGGCTCAGGCTGCGACTAACGTGCGCCGGACAGCGGACAGGCAAGCTAGCCGCGGAACCTGAAACAAGCATGGAGGGCGTATGGCGACGAAAGCGGATGAGCAAGTAGGGCATGCGGGCAGCATTCTCGTGCATCCTTTGACAGTGAGAGTCACTCACTGGATTAACGTGATTGCCATGTTGGTCATGATTTTCAGCGGCTGGCGCATCTACAATGCTTCGCCGATATTTCCATTCAAATTTCCAGTCGACCTGACGCTCGGCGGATGGCTGGGTGGCGCTTTGCAATGGCATTTCGCGGCAATGTGGGTGCTCGCCCTGAACGGCCTGGCTTATTTGCTGTATGGAATCTTTGCCGGCCATTTTAAGGCAAATTTCCTGCCGCTTACGCCGCGATCGGTTCTTAACGAGTTCAAGAAAGCGCTACGGGGAAAAATTTCGCATCAGTTGGGCGTCTATAACGCGGTGCAGCGCGCCGCTTACGTCGGCGTCATAGCGGTGATCGTCGTGCTCGTCCTGTCCGGCCTCGTGATCTGGAAGCCAGTGCAGTTTCAGGCGCTCGGTGCGCTAATGGGGGACTTTGAGGGCGCGCGTATTGTGCATTTTTTCGCGATGTCGGCGGTTGTGCTGTTCATACTCGTGCATGTAATGATGGTCGCGCTCGTGCCGCGAACTTTTCTGCCGATGCTGACGGGGCACGCCAAGCCGGCTTCGCACGGACCCGGAGATTGACATGAAAATCCCAGCGCAAAAGCCCGACCGCAGCCTCGTGGCGCCGACCCGCGAAATAGTCAGGCTGGAACGCCGGCTGTTTCTTAAACAGGGCTTGAGCCTGGGCGCGTTGAGCCTGCTCGGCGGTTGTGACGTCACCGACGCTGACGCGGTGCAGAAAGTGCTGTGGCAGATGTCGCGCTGGAACGACGGAGTACAGGCGGCGATTTTCGATCCCAAAAAACTCGCGCAGGAATATCCGGAGAGCGCGATTACGAAGCCGTTTCCGTTTAACGCCTTTTATTCGGAAGCCGAAGCGCCGCGCGTCGACCCAGCGACTTACAAACTCGAGTTGAGCGGGTTGATCCGCGACAAGGCGCCGTGGACGCTCGATAAATTATATGCGTTGCCGCAAACCAGCCAGGTCACGCGCCACATCTGCGTCGAAGGCTGGAGCGCAATCGGCAAATGGGGTGGGGTCACGTTCAAGACTTTTCTCGAGCAGGTCGGCGCCGACCTGACGGCGAAGTACGTGGGATTCAAGTGCGCCGATGACTATTACACGAGCATCGACATGCCGACAGCGCTGCATCCGCAGACTCTGCTGACGTTCAAATTCGCCGACGAATTGCTGCCGGTCGCGTACGGATTTCCGATGAAGCTGCGCATGCCAACCAAGCTCGGCTTCAAAAACCCGAAGCACATCGCCGCGATTTTCGTGACCAACGACCATCCGGGCGGGTACTGGGAAGACCAGGGTTACAACTGGTTCAGCGGCTCGTAGGCGCACGCCGCCGCCGGCCGCTTACGACTTTTTCGCGCCCCCGAGCAATGCAGCGGTCGGTCGTTTGGCGCGCGCGCCGGCATGGGTCACATGGCTGCTCGTGGCCGCCGGCGCAGTGTCCGCCGCTGGTTTCATCTCATAAGGTTTGCTGAAGTCGAAGCCGCCGGGCAAGGGCGTTGCAGCCGGCCGCGAGTGTGATTTACCGTGCGCCGGTTTGTGCGCGGGTTTATGACTCGAACTGTGGTTCGGGCTGTGACCCGCGGCGTGGCTGGAACTATGGCTGGCGGTGTGGCGCGGCGCAGCGTGACGGGTTTCGCCCGCACTCGATTTTCTGGCGCCCGCGGGAAGGTCAGGCAGCGGCAGCCGTTCCAATTTACGCTTCAGTTCGCGCTCGATGTCGTCGAGCATGCGGTGCTCGTCGGCACAGACCAGCGAAATCGCTTCGCCGGTGCTGCCGGCGCGGCCAGTGCGGCCGATGCGGTGGATGTAATCTTCCGCCGCATACGGCAATTCATAATTGATCACGAAGGGCAGCAACTCAATGTCGAGGCCGCGCGCCGCGATGTCGGTCGCAACCAGCACGTTGACCGTGCCTTGCTTGAAGTCTTCGAGCGCCTGCGTGCGCTCGCCCTGCGTGCGATCGCTGTGGATCGCTGTGGCGGCCACCCCGTCGCGCACGAGTTCGCGCATGAGCCGGTTGGCGTCGCGCTTGGTGCGCACGAAGACTAGCACCTGCTTCATATCGCGCGTCTTGATAAGGTGGGTCAGCAACGGGCGCTTTTGGTCAGCATCGACTTCGTACATCTGGTGAGTGACGAGATCGGCGGGCGCATTGCGGCGGGCGACCTCGACCGAAATCGGCGAGCGCAGGATCTGATTGGCGAGCCGCTTGATCTCCTCCGAGAAGGTGGCGGAGAACATGAGATTCTGGCGCTCGGCCGGCAGCAACGCGATGATGCGCTTGATGTCCGGCATGAAGCCCATGTCGAGCATGCGGTCGGCTTCATCGAGCACGAGGATTTCCACGCGCGTCAGGTTGACCGTCTTCTGCTGCACGTGATCGAGCAGCCGTCCCGGCGTCGCCACCAGAATTTCGACGCCTTCGCGCAGCGCTTTGATTTGCGGGTTGATATCGACGCCGCCGTAGACAACGGTCGACCGCAGTGCGAGATATTTGCCGTAGGTGCGCACGCTTTCTTCGACCTGCGCCGCGAGTTCGCGCGTCGGGGTGAGAATCAGCGCGCGGATCGAATGCCGTGCCGGCGACGGGCTCGTGTTTTGATGCGGTGCCAGCATTTGCAGTATGGGCAATGCGAAGCCGGCGGTTTTGCCGGTGCCCGTTTGGGCGCAGCCCATGATGTCGTGGCGGGCGAGGACGGGAGGAATTGCTTTTAACTGGATCGGGGAGGGCTCTGTATAGCCTTCATCTGTAATTGCGCGCAGCAACTCCGGCAATAAGCCGAGGGACTCAAACGACATCAGCACAAACTCCTGGAATGTACCAGCCACCACGAGAATCTGATTGGGGACGCCGCCGGGGGCGGTGTCCGGACTGGTAATAATGGCGCGAATACGCGCCTAAATTCAGCGCTTAAGGTGTTACTAAGCACTTGTTTTGAAATTATAAGCTTGTTCGGACGAAATCGCCAGCGCGGACTGGGGACGGCCGCGCGCGCGTGGGCTGGACCAAATCGCCGCGAATTGATGAAAACAAAGTAGGTTCAGGCGGTTGGTCATTGAAATGCCACGAAAAAATCAACAAAATCTGGTAGATTAAGAAGGCTTGCCAATCAACGCACGCGGGAATTGAAACCGAATACGTCATGCACGCATGATTCTTTCCAATCACATCGCGCCTGTGCCCAAGCCCGGGGTCTTTCCGCTGATCCTGACGCTGGACACCAACGGGATCCCGCATCGCTGGATTACGTGGCAGCACGCGTGCTTTTACTACGCCAAGGACCAGATCGCGTGGACGGCGGGCGAGCATGCGTTCACGGTGCTCGGCGGCTATAACCGGATTTCCGGCGAGCGCTCGCATATCGTCGCCAGCAGCATCATTGCGATTCGCGGCAAGGCGCTGGCCGTGCGCGCGTTCAGCCAGGTGCCGCCGTTGAACAATCGCGAATTATTTCACCGCGACCGGTATCTGTGCGCGTATTGTGGCCATATCCTGCAGGCGTCCAAGCTCACGCGCGATCACGTGATTCCGTTCTCGCGCCGCGGCCGGGACACGTGGATGAATGTAGTGACCGCCTGCCGGTCCTGCAACGAGCGCAAAAGCGACCGCACGCCCGAGCTCGCGCACATGGAACTGCTGTACTTGCCATATGTGCCCAACCGCGCCGAATATCTGATCCTGACCAACCGGCGCATTCTCGCCGACCAGATGGAGTTTCTCGCGCAGCACGTGCCCGCGCAGAGCCGGCTGCATCAGGCCGTTTAATGCGCGCGTTCAGCCGCCGCGCTTGCGCAACTCCAGCATCAGCTTCACTGTTTCTTCAGCAGTGGGCACCTCATCGCTGCGGTCGCGGAAAATAAGCCAGAAGATCGCGCCATTGATGAGCAGGAAGAACACCTCGATGTAGAGCACCGCCGTCACGATGACGTGATCGGGCCGGCGCGCGAAAATAAAATAGAAGCCTTCGAACGTGGGAATCGCCGCTTTTGACATCGTGAACGCCGACTCAAATGGCGGGAACAGCAGAATCACCACCAGGTTGACGGCGACGAAGATGAGAGTCGCATTCTGCAGGCTCATGCTGCGCCGCTCGACGCGGGCTTTTCCTGCGCGCAGCAACAGGCAGGCGATCGCCGCATTGATCGAAATCACGAAGGCCTCGAGAAACAGCAGGCTCGAATTCAGAACCATGTAGTCGGTGCGGTTCGCGAAGAAGTAAAAGCCGCCGAACACCGGAATCTGGCTTTTAGCCAATGAAAACGTATCGAACGGCGGAAACAACAGGATCACGACGATGTTTGCCGCGGCTACAGCCAATGCGATCGCTTGGTTTCGGTTCATCCCGCACGCCTTAAGTCTGTGCCCGAGCCGGTGCTGATCCGGCGGGCATCAGCCGCGATTATAGGCGATACCGCCGGCCTGGACACTACCTTGGCGAACGTTATCCGCTAATCGCAACGCGTGGACAGCGCCTGCAGCACGTCGCCGCTGTGCGGATGCTGTACAAATACCGCCAGATTGACGTCCTGCGGTTTCCAGCGCCGATCGAGCTCGAAGCGCTGGACGCGGTTCAGGTTGCCATTGTCATCGAGCGCGAACGGACCGGTCAGGGCGTGGATGACGAAATCGTGCCGCAGCGTCTTACCCTTGTTTTCACCGGCAGCGACCGGACTGGCGAGGTTGTTCTCATATAGCGCGAAGAAAACCTCGGCGCGCCGCTGCGTTGCATCGCCGGGTACGTTGATGGCGGCGGCGCTGACGAGCGTGGACCCGCTGCGAGTCAGCTTGAGCCGGATGTCGGCTTGTGCCGGCGACGCATTGATCGCCTTTATTTTGTCCGCGAAATCGTCGAACCACGCGCCGCGCCGGTAGTCCTGGCCGTTGAGCAGTAGTTGGGGCGTCACGACGAAGCTCACTCCGCGCCGCTTGCTGTGCTGATGCTGGCGGGCGCTGAACGCAGCCTGCGAATACGGATCCGTCCACCCGAGCTGGTTCCAGTAATCGACGTGAAAGGCCAGCGGAATGACGCGGTCGCTCGCGAGTTTCTTCGCCGGCAGTTCGCTGACCCATTTATCGGCCGGCGGACAACTGTCGCAGCCTTCCGACGTATACAGTTCCAATACGGCGACGCGCTGACGGCCGCTGGCGGCGGTGCATTCGGCGGCGACGGCCGCAGCCGATGCCGCCATTGCCGCCCACGTCGTTACTATTGTCGCCATGGCCACGCAGCTTCGCCAGGAAGTTGAGCTCATCGTGCAGCTTAGTCGCAAGCGCGGGTATCTGCTTACAGCGCGCCCGCGCGACAGCATCCTTGACCCCAGTGTGGTAAAATTTCCCTTTTGATTACAAACCCTTGCCGCGTCCGCGCGACGCGGCTGGCGATCCGTCCCTTGCGAACCCCAGACTTGCACAGTCATTCCACGTTTTCCGATGGGACTTTGAGCCCTGACGAACTCGTGACGCGCGCCAGCGAGCGCGGTGTGGCCGTGCTCGCCTTGACCGATCACGACGACACGAGCGGCCTCGCGCCCGCGCAAACCGCCGCGCAGCGGGTCGGGCTGACCCTGATCAACGGCGTTGAAATTTCCGTAACGTGGCGCGGCCATACCATTCATATCGTCGGGCTCGGCATCGATCCGGCGAATGCGGGGCTGCAGGCGGGGCTTGCCGCGACGCGCGGCGGGCGCCATCGCCGCGCCGATAAAATGATCACGGCCTTCGATGAACTGGGCATCGCGGGCAGCCGCGAGGGCGTGCAGGAATTTGCCGCCAACGCCGACATGATCAGTCGCACGCATTTCGCCCGCTTTCTGGTCAAACGCGGCCACGTCAAGAACATGCAAAGTGCGTTCAAGCGTTACCTGGGCGCGGGTCA
>JBKJMN010000368.1:0-15974 GCA_046596405.1 Burkholderiales bacterium | reverse complement strand
CGTCCCCATGCTGCGCGAGGCCGTCTCGATCGGCACGATCAGTGTCGTGCGGCGCGAGCCGGGGCCATTCACCGACCGCCAGATCGATCTGCTCGAGACCTTCGCCGACCAGGCCGTGATCGCAATAGAGAACGTCCGGCTCTTCAACGAGACAAAGGAAGCGCTGGAACGTCAGACGGCGACGGGTGAAATTCTCGCGTCGATGAGCGGATCGATGACGGACGTGAAACCGGTGTTCGATGCGATCGTGCGCAACCTCTTACGCCTCTTCGGCACGCGCTTCGCCGTGGTGCAGTTGCTGCGCGACGGAACAATCGAGATGCCGGCGGTC
Source organism: Burkholderiales bacterium (assembly GCA_046596405.1). Taxonomy (GTDB): domain Bacteria; phylum Pseudomonadota; class Gammaproteobacteria; order Burkholderiales; family SG8-41; genus PALSA-1004. Next base: position 15,643 of record JBKJMN010000368.1, on the reverse strand, counting down.
CACGGCGAGCCGGGGTTCGAGCGGTTGATGGAACGCTACCCGCGCCCGCTGGACGACGCCACGATAGGCGGCCAGGCGATGCTCTCAAAGCGGACGCTGCAATACGCACCGATACTGGGTAATCCCGATGCGCCGCTGTCTACGCAGGAGTTCGCGCGCGACTTCGGTTTCGATTCGGTGATCTCCGCGCCGATGATCCGCGGCGACACAGTGATCGGCGCCATTGTCACCGCGCGCCGCGAAGCGCAGGCTTTCGATGAAAAGCAGGCGGCGCTGATCAGGTCTTTTGCCGACCAGGCCGTTATTGCAATCGAGAACGTGCGGCTCTTTAACGAGACGAAGGAAGCACTCGAGCAGCAAACCGTGATCAGTGAGATCCTGCACGTGATCAGCAGCTCGCCTACCGACACGCAGCCGGTATTCGACGCGATCGTGAAAAGCGGCGTGCACCTGTTCGGCGGCATGGCGGTGTCGTTGCGACTCTTTAAAGGAGACCACACGGAGTTGGTAGCAAGCACTTTTCCAATTCTCGACACGGTAGGTACAAATCCGCTTCCACCTGACGACGAGAGCACGCCCGGCACTCGCGCCATGGTGCGTCGTGAGGTTGTGCACGTCCCCGACATCCTGGCGGAAGATTGGATCAGTACGGGGATGAAGCAACGAGCCAGGGAAAGGGGCTTTCGCGCGATCATGTGCGCGCCGATGCTGCGGGAAAACGCTGCGATCGGGTCGATCTCGGTGACTCGCGCAAATCCCGGGCCGTTTACCGAAAAACAGAATGCGCTGCTTAGAACCTTCGCCAGCCAAGCGGTGATCGCGATCGAAAACGTGCGGCTGTTCAAGGAAATCGAGACCCGCAACCGCGAGCTAAGCGAATCACTCAACCAGCAGACAGCCACCAGTGAAGTCCTCAAGGTCATCAGCCGCTCGACGTTCGACCTTGAGCCAGTGCTTGTTACGCTCATCGATAATGCGACCATGCTTTGTCACGCCGAACAGGGATTCATTTTCCGGTTCGACGGCGAATTCAGTCGGCTGATCGCCTCGCATAACACGACACCCGAATTCCGGGCATTCATGGACAGCCACCCGATTCCACCCGGCCGCGGAACGCTCGTAGGTCGCGTCGTCTTGGGGCGAAGTACGGTTCACATTCTGGATGCGGCTGCCGATCCGGAGTACCAATGGCGTGAGTCGCAGGCGTTGGGCCGTTATCGGACCATGCTGGGCATCCCCATGCTGCGCCAGGGTGAGACCATCGGCGTGATCGCCCTATGGCGCAATGTGGTTCAGCCGTTCACGCAGAAAGAGATCGATCTGGTGACGACCTTCGCCGACCAGGCCGTCATCGCGGTCGAAAACGTGCGGCTGTTCAAGGAGATCAGCGAATCGCTTGAACAGCAGACCGCAACCAGCGAGATCTTGCGCGTCATCAGCCAGTCCCAGACGGACGTGCAGCCGGTATTCGATACCATCGCGGCGGCAGCGCTGAATCTATGCAATGCCAGCTCGGCCATCGTGGTGACGTTCGACGGCGAGCTGATCCGTGCTGCGGCCATGGCGAACGTGAATGCGGAGGGGGCGGAAGCAGTGAGTAATCTCTTCCCGCGGCCGCCGAGCGGTGACAACGCGACTGCCCGCGCGATCCAGACTTGCAGCGTAGTCGCGATCTCGGATGTGCTGGAAGATCGCGAGTATGCGGTCCAAACGTTTTCATTGACCGCGGGCTTCCGCAGCGTACTGTCGGTTCCATTGCTGCGCGAGGAGAAACCGATCGGCGCCATTACTGTCGGCCGGCCCGAACCGGGGGCGTTTCCCGACAAGCAAATCGCGCTGCTGCAGACCTTCGCCGATCAGGCGGTGATCGCGATCGAGAACGTGCGGCTATTCAACGAAACCAAGGAGTCGCTGGAGCGGCAGACGGCGACCAGCGAAGTGCTCAAGATTATCAGCCGGTCGACCTTCGACCTGCAACCGGTACTGCAGACCCTGATTGAAAACGCAGCAAAGTTGTGCAACGCGGACTCTGCCCTCATATTCCGCCTCGACGATGAAAGCAGCTATCGGCCGGTGGTTCAGTATCAATATGAATCGAGACCGGAGATTTTTGCCCGGCTGCGGGACAACCCGATCCGTGCCGACAGGGGCTCCGCAACCGGCCGCGCCATTCTCGAGCGCCGTACCGTGCACATCATTGACGTTCTTGCTGATCCGGAATACCGAATGGATCTTGCCTCCGCCGGGGGATATCGCACGACTCTCGGCGTGCCGATGCTGCGCGAGGGTGAGCTGATCGGGGTTGTCACGCTGACCCGCAAAGGAGAAGTCAAACCTTTCACCGAGAAACAGATCGAGCTGGTGACCACCTTCGCCGACCAGGCCAGCATAGCCATCGAAAACGTGCGGCTGTTCAATGAAATCCAGGATAAAGGCCGCCAGCTCGAAGTTGCCAACCAGCACAAGTCCGAATTTCTCGCCAACATGTCGCACGAACTCCGCACGCCGCTCAATGCCGTAATCGGCTTTTCCGAGGTGCTGCAACAGAAGATGTTCGGCGAGATCAACGACAAGCAGCTCGAGTACATCAATTACATTCACACTTCTGGCAGTCACCTGTTGTCGCTCATCAACGACATCCTGGATCTCTCGAAAGTCGAAGCCGGACGCATGGAGCTCGACCTCACAGCGTTCAACCTGCCGCTCGCAATCGACAATGCGCTCACGCTCATCAAAGAGCGTGCGACCCGCCACGGCGTGACTCTGGATTGCGCAATCGACGCTGCGCTGGCAGACATCAACGCCGACGAGCGCAAGTTCAAGCAGGTCATGCTCAATCTGCTTTCGAATGCCGTGAAATTCACGCCTGACGGCGGGCGCATCACGGTTGCCGCACGGCCGGTCGATGATTTTGTGGAGGTCAGTGTAAGTGACACCGGCATCGGCATCGCGCTGGAAGATTGCGAAGCGGTGTTTGAAGAATTTCGCCAGGTTGGCAAGAATTTGGACCGCAAGGCCGAGGGGACGGGCCTCGGCCTCGCTCTCGCGCGCAAATTCATCGAACTTCACGGCGGAAAAATCCGGGTGGCGAGCGAGCTTGGGAAAGGCTCGACGTTCGCATTCACGCTTCCCGTCAAGCCCATTGCGGCTATCGCGGCGGATGCACCGCTAAATTCATAGTGTCCGACGCGAGATAAAAATGGCCAATGAACTCGTGTTGATTATCGAAGACAACGCGATAAACCTGACGCTGGTGCGTGATCTGCTGACGTTCAAAGGTTACCAGACGCTGGAAGCGCCGACCGCCGAAGAAGGCATACGGCTTGCGCGCGAGAAACAACCGGCGCTGATATTGATGGATTTCCAGTTGCCCGGAATGAATGGAGTAGAAGCGTTCAAGATACTGCGTGCTGATGCTGCGACGAGTCTGATCCCGGTTATCGCGGTCACGGCCTCCGCCATGCCCGAGGACCGCCAAAAAATGCTGGCCGCGGGATTTGACGGCGTGCAAACAAAACCTATCCACGTAATGAATTTCCTGGACATTGTGGAAAAGGTGCTCAAGAAGTCTTCAAGCAGTACGTAGATTTATGCACCTGAGTTGGCCTGCAGCAAGTCTGCTCATCGTTCTAACCGGTGCGGCGCCCGCGCAGGCAGCGCCGGACGTAAAGAGCGAAATCTATCCGAACCGGCCGGTGCGCTTGGTGATTCCGTTCGCCGCGGCGGGCAGCAACGACGTCGTCGCGCGCATCCTCGCGCATCAGTTGACGGAAATCTGGAAGCAGCAGGTCGTCGCCGACAACCGCGCCGGTGCGAATGGAATCATCGGTATAGACATGGTCGCGAAGGCGCCGGCCGACGGCTATTCGCTGCTGATAGCGTCGACTACGTTCACGATGAACCCGAGCCTCTACAAATTACCGTTCGATCCGGTCAAAGACTTCGCGCCGGTGTCGCTGATCGCGGAGGGGCCGCTGATGTTGTGCTCCCATCCGGGCTTCGCTGCGCGCAATGTTGAGCAATTGATCGCGCTGGCCAAAGCGAAGCCTGGTCAGTTGCAGTACGCTTCGTCGGGACTCGGCGGCATCGCGCATCTCGCGGGCGTGCTGCTCGAGAAGATGGCCGGGATTTCGCTGCTGCATGTTCCGTATAAAGGTTCCGGCGCGGGCGTGATCGACGCGGTGAGCGGACAGGTGCCTTTGATCATCAGCAGCGTGAGCCCCGTGTTGCCGTTTGTGAAGAATGGCCGGCTGCGCGTGCTCGGCATCGGCGGGACGAAGCGCTCAAGGTTTTTGCCGGACGCGCCGATGATCGCCGAGGCCGGCGTGCCGGGTTACGAAAGCAACATGTGGTGGGGCATCATGGTGCCGGCGCGCACGCCGCCGGCGATGGTGCAGAAACTCAATCGCGACATCCGGCAGGCAATCGATGCCGGCGACGTCCCGCAACGCTTCGCCGATCTGGGCATGGAAGTGCGCGTGTCGCCGCCCGCAGAATTCGCGAAAATGGTCGGCGCGGATATTCGCAAGTGGGCCGGCATCATCAAGGAAGCCGGGCTCGATGTTGGCGGGCCTCGCTAGCGGGCTACGCTTCGGTGTCGCGATCGACTGGCCGTAGTAAAAACGCCGCGCGCGGTGTGCAATCCGGCATGTCCGTTTTAAGGCCCGTGTCACGTTCCGGATACTCTATAGAGGCACTCCAAAATCGCCTCGTAGGACGATGCCTACATTACGTTACGGCTTTTTCTTACGGGATGACGCATCGATTTAGGGAACTAGATGAAATAAATTGACGGGTTATGGAACTTTCAATATATTTTTCCTGCGTGATGTCCTACGTCGAAATGCATGCCGCCGGTATTCCTCAAGCTCGATACTTTTTAATGCCTGGAATGACGACCGAAACGTGACTCAAAGAAGTCGCAGGCGCCTGGTCCTTGCCCTTATGCCGCGCGGATCCGCTCCCGCTTAATCCGCGCGGAACCAATCGACCTTTAACTCGGATATGGTGAAATGTGAACGAGACCCCAGACGCATTGGTACTTAAGAAATCCTCGCGCGCGCCTGCGCCCGGAAATGGCGAAATCGCGAAGCTCAAGCGGCGTCTGACCGAGCACAATACCGCAGAGATACGTTCGCGCATGGTCCTCGCGGCTATCGAGGCGTTCCGCGACGGTGACTTTTCCGTGCGGCTGCCGACGGACTGGACGCAAGTCGATGCGCAGATCGCAGCGGCTTTCAACCACACCATCGCGCAAAAGCAGCGCATTTCGAGCGAGGTCGCGCGTCTGAGCGAATCGGTGGGCAAGGAAGGGCGGTTGCGGCAGCGGATGTCGCTGCCGGGCGCGACCGGCGGCTGGGCGGCGGATTCGGATTCGATCAACACGCTGATCGACGATCTGGTGCGGCCGACGACCGAAATCGCGCGCACGATCGGCGCAGTCGCGAAGGGCGACCTGGCCGAATCGATGGAACTGCAGGTGGACGGGCGCCCGTTAAAGGGCGAGTTCCTGCGCTCGGCCAAGCTCGTCAACACGATGATCCAGCAGCTCTCGGTATTCACTTCTGAAGTGACGCGCGTCGCGCGCGAAGTTGGCACGGAAGGCAAACTCGGCGGCCAGGCACAGGTGAAAGGCGTGTCGGGCGTGTGGAAGGACCTGACCGACTCGGTCAACCAGATGGCCGGCAACCTGACCGCGCAGGTGCGCAATATCGCGGACGTGACGATCGCGGTGGCGAACGGCGACTTGTCGAAGAAGATTACGGTCGACGTGCGCGGCGAGATCCTGCAGCTTAAAGAAGCAACCAACACCATGGTCGACCAACTGCGCTCGTTCGCGTCGGAAGTAACGCGGGTGGCGCGCGAGGTCGGCACCGACGGACGGCTCGGCGGACAGGCGGTGGTGCCGGGCGTCGCGGGCACGTGGAAGGACTTGACCGACTCGGTCAACGCGATGGCGACCAACCTGACGGCGCAGGTGCGCAATATCGCAACGGTGACCACCGCGGTTGCCCGCGGCGACTTGTCGCGCAAGATCACGGTCGACGTGAAAGGCGAAATTCTCGAATTGAAAGAAACCATCAACACGATGGTCGACCAGTTGAACGGCTTCTCCTCGGAAGTCACGCGCGTGGCGCGCGAGGTCGGCACCGAAGGCATGCTCGGCGGCCAGGCGCAGGTGCCGGGTGTCGCGGGAACGTGGAAAGACTTGACCGACTCGGTCAATTCGATGGCCTCGAACCTGACCGGCCAGGTGCGCAACATCGCCGACGTCGCAACCGCGATCGCCAAGGGTGACCTTTCATCCAAGATCACGGTCGAGGTGAAGGGCGAAATTCTGGCGTTGAAAAACACCATGAACACCATGGTCGACCAGTTGAACGGTTTCGCATCTGAGGTTACGCGCGTGGCCCGTGAAGTCGGCACCGAGGGCAAGCTCGGGGGCCAGGCAGCGGTGCCCGGTGTCGCGGGAACATGGAAAGACCTGACCGACAACGTGAACTTCATGGCCTCCAACCTCACCGGCCAGGTTCGCAACATTGCCGACGTGACTACGGCGGTCGCCAACGGCGATTTGTCCAAGAAGATAACGGTCGACGTGCGCGGTGAAATTCTCGAATTGAAAAATACCATCAACACGATGGTCGACCAGTTAAACGGTTTCGCCTCCGAAGTGACGCGTGTCGCGCGCGAGGTCGGCACCGAAGGCGCGCTCGGCGGCCAGGCCGAAGTGCGCGGCGTGGCGGGGACGTGGAAGGACTTGACCGACTCGGTCAACGCGATGGCGACTAACCTCACATCACAGGTGCGCAATATCGCCGACGTGACCACCGCGGTCGCCAACGGCGACTTGTCGAAGAAGATCACCGTGGACGTGCGTGGCGAGATTCTCGAGTTGAAGAACACCATCAACACAATGGTCGACCAGTTGAACGGCTTCGCCGGCGAGGTGAGCCGCGTCGCGCGTGAGGTCGGTACTGAAGGTAAGCTCGGCGGCCAGGCGCAGGTGCCCGGGGTCGCCGGCACCTGGAAGGACTTGACCGACAACGTGAACTCGATGGCATCAAATCTGACCGGCCAGGTCCGCAACATCGCGGACGTCGCGACGGCGGTGGCGAACGGTGACTTGTCCAAAAAGATCACGGTCGACGTGAAAGGCGAGATTCTCGAGCTGAAAAACACGCTCAATACGATGGTCGACCAGTTGAACGCGTTCGCATCCGAAGTCTCGCGGGTCGCACGCGAGGTGGGTACCGAAGGCAAGCTCGGAGGTCAGGCGCAGGTGCGCGACGTTGCGGGCACGTGGAAGGACCTGACCGACAACGTGAATTCGATGGCGAACAACCTTACTTCACAGGTGCGCAACATCGCGGACGTGACTACGGCAGTCGCGCGCGGCGACTTGAGCCGCAAGATTACGGTTGAGGTGAAAGGCGAAATTCTCGAACTGAAAAATACCATCAATACGATGGTCGACCAGTTGAACGGCTTCGCGTCAGAAGTGACGCGGGTGGCGCGCGAGGTCGGCACCGAGGGCAAGCTCGGCGGCCAGGCGGCGGTGCCCGGGGTGGCGGGCACCTGGAAGGACCTGACCGACAGCGTCAACTTCATGGCCTCCAACCTCACTGGCCAGGTTCGCAACATCGCCGAGGTGACCACCGCCGTGGCGCGCGGCGACCTCTCGAAGAAAATCACCGCCGACGTGCGTGGCGAGATCCTGGAGGTGAAGAACACCATCAACACCATGGTCGACCAGTTGAACGCCTTCGCGGGCGAAGTGAGCCGGGTTGCGCGCGAGGTCGGCACCGAAGGCAAGCTCGGCGGCCAGGCGGCGGTGGAAGGCGTGGCCGGCACATGGAAGGATTTGACCGACAACGTCAACTCGATGGCCAACAACCTCACCGGCCAGGTGCGCAACATCGCCGAGGTGACGATCGCGGTAGCCAACGGCGATCTCTCCAAGAAGATCACCGCCGACGTGCGTGGCGAGATCCTCGAGGTCAAGGAAACGATCAACACCATGGTCGACCAGTTGCGCTCGTTCGCGGCGGAAGTGAGCCGCGTGGCGCGCGAGGTCGGCACCGACGGTAAGTTGGGCGGCCAGGCGCAGGTGCCGGGCGTCGCGGGTACCTGGAAGGACTTGACCGACAACGTCAACTCGATGGCCTCGAACCTGACCGGCCAGGTGCGCAACATTGCCGACGTGGCCACGGCCATCGCCAAGGGCGACTTGAGCCGCAAGATCACGGTCGACGTCAAGGGCGAGATCCTGCAGTTGAAGGAGACCATGAACACCATGGTCGACCAGCTCTCGGCCTTTGCCTCCGAGGTCACGCGGGTGGCGCGCGAGGTCGGCACCGAAGGCAAGCTCGGCGGCCAGGCGGCGGTGCCCGGGGTCGCCGGCACGTGGAAAGACTTGACCGACAACGTGAACTCGATGGCGTCAAACCTGACCGGTCAGGTGCGCAACATCGCCGAGGTGACGATCGCGGTTGCCAACGGCGACTTGTCGAAAAAAATCACTGTCGACGTGCGCGGTGAGATTCTCCAATTGAAGGAAACGATCAATACGATGGTCGAGCAGTTGCGCTCGTTCGCTTCGGAAGTGACTCGCGTTGCGCGCGAGGTCGGCACCGAAGGCCGGCTCGGCGTGCAGGCGGTGGTGCCGGGTGTCGCGGGTACCTGGAAAGACCTGACCGACTCGGTCAATACGATGGGCGCCAACCTGACAGCGCAGGTGCGCAACATCGCGGAAGTGACTACCGCGGTCGCTCGCGGCGACCTGAACCGCAAAATCACGGTCGACGTCAAAGGCGAAATACTCGAGCTGAAGAACACGATCAACACGATGGTCGATCAGTTGAACTCGTTTGCCGGTGAAGTGACGCGCGTAGCGCGCGAAGTCGGCACCGAAGGCAAACTCGGCGGACAGGCGCAGGTGCCGGGCGTCGGCGGGACGTGGAAGGACTTGACCGACAACGTGAATTTCATGGCGTCGAACCTGACCGAGCAGGTGCGCGGGATCGTGAAAGTGGTGACGGCGGTGGCCAACGGCAGTCTGTCGCAGCGTCTGACCGTGCAGGCAAAAGGCGAGGTGGCGGCGCTCGCCGACACCATCAACAACATGACGGACACGCTGGCGACTTTTGCCGATCAGGTGACGAACGTCGCGCGCGAAGTCGGTGTCGACGGCCGGCTCGGCGGCCAGGCCAACGTGCCGGGCGCAGCCGGCACCTGGAAAGACCTGACGGGTAACGTCAACCTGCTCGCCGCCAACCTGACTACCCAGGTGCGCGCGATTGCGGAAGTCGCGACCGCGGTGACCAAGGGCGACCTGACGCGCTCGATTCAGGTCGAAACCCGCGGCGAGGTGGCCGAGCTCAAAGACAATATCAACACGATGATCTCCAACCTGCGCGAAACCACGGAAAGTAACCGCGAGCAGGACTGGCTGAAGACCAACCTCGCCAAGTTCACCGGCATGCTGCAGGGCCAGCGCGAGTTGAATACGGTCGGCAAGATGCTGCTGACCGAGCTTACTTCGCTGGTCAACGCCCACCAGGGCACGATCTACCACCTGGCCGGCGCCGACGGGGAATCCGGATTGAAAATGCTCTCGAGCTACGCGCATGGCGGCGGCCGGCAGTTTGATGAGCATATCGCGCTCGGTGAAGGGCTCGTCGGCCAATGCGCGGTCGAGAAAACACGCATACTGCTCACCGATGTGCCGGCGGAATTCATCAGCATCGCGTCCAGCCTCGGCAAGGCCCAGCGCATCAGCATCATCGTGCTGCCGGTGCTCTTCGAAGGCCAGACCAAGGCGGTGATCGAGCTCGCGACGCTCAAGAATTTCAGCGACGGCTCGCTCGCATTCCTCGACCTGCTTACGCAAAGTATCGGTGCGGTGTTCAACACCATCGAAGCGACGATGCGCACCGAGGGGCTGCTCACGCAGTCGCAGCAGCTCACCGCCGAACTGCAATCGCGCCAGCGCGAACTGCAGCAGACCAACGAAGAGCTCGGCACCAAGGCGAAGCTGCTCGCCGACCAGAACGCCGAGGTCGAGCGCAAGAACTCGGAAGTCGAGCAGGCGCGCCGCGCGCTTGAAGAAAAAGCGGCCGAACTCGCGCTCACTTCCAAATACAAGTCCGAGTTCCTGGCCAACATGTCGCACGAATTGCGCACGCCGCTTAATTCGATTCTGATCCTGAGCCAGCAGCTGGGCGACAACGCAGCGGGGAACTTGTCCGAGAAGCAGGTCGAGTTTTCACGCAACATCAATTCCTCCGGCTCGGACCTGCTGCACCTGATCAACGACATTCTGGACCTGTCGAAGATCGAGTCCGGCACCGTCACGGTCGAAGTCGAGGAGATTGCATTCAACGGGCTGCGCGACAACATCGAGCGCAACTTCCGCCACGTGGCGGAAGCGAAGAACCTGCCGTTCCGGGTCAACTTCGCGAACGATCTGCCGAATGTGATGGAAAGCGATCCCAAGCGTCTGCAGCAGATCCTGAAAAACCTGCTGTCGAACGCCGTCAAATTCACGACGCACGGCCACGTCGAGGTGCGCGTAGGCTTCGCCCCGCAGGGCTGGACCTCCGATCATCCGATCCTGAGCCATGCGCGGCAGGTCATCGCGTTTACGGTCGAAGATACCGGCATCGGCGTCGCGCCGGAAAAGCAGCGGCTCATTTTCGAGGCGTTCCAGCAGGCTGACGCCGGCACGTCGCGCAAATACGGCGGCACCGGCCTGGGTCTCGCAATCAGCCGCGAACTGGCCGTGCTGCTCGGCGGCGAAATCCGGTTGTCGAGCAAGGCCGGCGAGGGCAGCACGTTCACCCTTTTCCTGCCGCTGCTGTATGCCGGGCCGGACAGCCAGACGCTCGGACCCGTGCGCGGGGCCACCGGCGAATCGCTGCGTCCGCACACGACCACGGTGTTGCCGCTGGCCCGCGAGGAGCATATCGAGGACGATCGCAACGCAATCGACAAAAACGACGCCGTGCTGCTTATCATCGAGGATGATCCGCACTACGCGCGCATTTTGCTCGGCCTCGCCCGCGACCGCGGTTTCAAGGGCGTCGTCGCCCAAAAGGGCACTCTCGGCCTTTCGCTCGCGCGGCAGTTCCATCCGACGGCGATTTCGCTCGATATCTTCCTGCCCGATATGCTCGGCTGGACGGTTCTCAACCAGTTGAAGCGCGATCCGCTCACGCGGCATATCCCGGTGCAGATCGTTACGCTGGAGGAGGAGCGCCAGCATGGCCTCGCGCACGGCGCTTACGCTTATGTCGTCAAATCCCCGACGATCGACGGCCTCGAAAACGCGTTCGACCGCATCAAGAGCTTCAGCGCGCCGCGCACCAAGCGCCTGCTGATCGTCGAAGACAATCTGATCGAGCGCCAGTCGATCGCCGAACTGCTCGGGCACGATGACATCGAGCTGGTCGCGGTCGCGACCGGCAGCGAAGCGCTGGCGGCGATGCTTGATAATGCGTTCGACTGCGTCGTGCTCGATCTGCGCCTGCCCGATATGAGCGGGTTCGAATTGCTCGAGAAGCTGCATGCGGAGCCGGCGCTCACCGATGTGCCTGTCGTCGTATTCACCGGTAAGGACCTGAGCGCCGACGAGCAGGCGCAGTTGAAAGCAATGGCGAAGAGCATCGTACTGAAGGACGTGCGCTCCCCCGAGCGCCTGCTCGACGAGACCGCGCTCTTCCTGCATCGCGTCGTGACGGAGCTGCCGGCAGACAAGCAGAACATGCTCGAACGCCTGCATGGCTCCAACGAAGTGCTGCGCGGGCGCAAGATCCTGGTGGTCGACGACGACGCGCGGAATATTTTCGCGCTCACGTCGCTGCTCGAAAACCACGAGATGAAAGTGATGAGCGCAACGAACGGGCGCGATGCCATCGAGCTGATTAAGAAAACGCCGGACCTCGACATGGCGCTGATGGACATCATGATGCCCGACATGGACGGCTACGAAACCATGCACCAGATACGCGACGTGCCGCAATTCCGCACGCTGCCGATACTCGCGCTGACCGCCAAGGCGATGAAAGGCGACCGTGAAAAATGCCTCGATGCCGGCGCCAGCGACTATATCGCGAAGCCGGTGAACACCGACCAGCTGCTCTCGTTGATGCGCGTATGGTTGTTCCGATGAGCGGTATCCAGACGTCGCCCCGCTCGTCGCCGGGCAAGCTGCCGGCGGGACCGCCCGGCGAGGCTGCATTCGAGGCCGGCGGGGCAATGCCCGGTTTGCCAGCCGCGCCGATTAACATCCTTATCGTGGACGACGAGCCGAAAAACCTGGTCGTGCTCGAAACAGTGCTCGACGATCCGGCCTACCGTCTGGTGCGCGCACGGTCCGCCGACGAGGCGTTGCTTGCGCTGATCGCGGACGATTACGCGCTGCTGATTCTCGACATCCGGATGCCGGGCATGACCGGCTTCGAACTCGCCGACATGATCAAGCAGCGCAAGAAAACCGCGCAGGTGCCAATCATTTTCCTGACTGCGTATTACAACGAAGACCAGCATGTGCTTGAGGGCTACGGCAGCGGCGCGGTGGATTATCTGCATAAGCCGGTGAACCCGGCGGTATTGCGGTCCAAAGTGGCGATATTCGCCGACCTGCACCGCAAGAGCCGCGAGCTCGGGATCGCGAACCGCGCGCTGCTGACCGAAGTCGCCGAGCGGCGCAACGCGCAGGCGCAACTGCGCGAGCTCAATGAAACGCTCGAGCAGCGGGTCGCCGACCGCACGGAAGCGCTGCGCCAGATCGAGGAATCCCTGCGGGAAGCGGGAGACAAGAAAGACAAGTTTATCGCCATCCTCGCGCACGAACTGCGCAACCCGCTGGCGCCTATCCGCAATGCGGTGAATGTAATCCACTGCATGGGCACGATCGACCCGCAGCTCGCGTGGTGCCGGGACGTCATCGACCGCCAGGTCACGCAGATGACGCATTTGCTCGAAGACCTGCTCGATGTTTCGCGCATAACTCGCACCAAGTTGACACTGCGCCGCGAGCCGCTCGATTTGGCGGCGGTGGTCGAGCAGGCGATCGAGATCGCCCAGCCTTTCATCGAAGAGGCCGGCCAGAAACTCACCGTCACGCTGCCGCCCGAAGTCATCATGGTGAATGGCGACCTGACCCGCCTTGCGCAGGTGATTTCCAACCTGCTGATCAACGCGGCCAAATATTCGCATCGCGGCGACGGGCAGATCGCGCTCAGCGCCGAGCGCGATGCCGACGTGGCCACCATCAGGGTGAAAGACAACGGGATCGGCATCGCGGCCGAGAACATGCCGCATATTTTCGAAATGTTCGGGCAGGTGGAATCCGCGCTGAAACGCTCGCAAGGCGGCCTCGGCATCGGGCTTGCGTTGTCCAAAGCGCTGATCGAAATGCACGACGGCAGCATCCGTGCCTATAGCGAGGGCACGGGCAGTGGCAGCGAATTCGTGCTGCGCATGCCCATAACCAATATCCAGGCAGCGCCTAAGTCAGCGAATTCGAAGCCGGCCGCCGCGCGGCCCGTGGTGAAATACCGGATCCTGATCGCGGACGATTTGCGCGACAACGCGGACAGCCTTGCGCTGCTGTTGCAGGCGATGGGCAACGATGTCGCCGTCGCTTACGGTGGCGAAGAGGCAGTGCGCATGGTCGAGAGTTTTGCGCCCGATGTCGTATTTCTCGATCTCGGCATGCCGGACGTCGATGGCTACGAAGCGTGCCGGCGCATACGCGCGCACGCGTGGGGCCGGGATGTCGTCGTCATTGCGCTCACCGGCTGGGGCGAGAAAAATTACCGGCGGCGCACCAACGAGGCCGGGTTCGACCACCACATCGTCAAGCCGCTCGACGCGGCTACGCTCGAAGGATTGCTCGAGACCCTGGCGCGCGAATAGCGAGAGCGCGCCGCCGCGTTTATTCGGCGTGCTCCATCCCCGGAATCAGCGCGTCGTAGCCCGGCGCATAATTCCGGTTGGTCTGAACGGGATTGCGGTTGACGAGCGGGCGCGCATACAGCGGATGCGTCATGCTGCGCACCTCATGCTCAAGCGTGAACAGCAGCTTGCCGCTCGCCGGGTCGACGATGTCCTTGAAGCGATACTGGTATTGGTCGCTTTCTTCGGTGATCAGGCCTTTTTCGAGCAGCCACGCGTGCGGGCCCGAGAAATCGGCGAGATAAACCTGGAGGTGATGGCCGTCATACTCGGGATTGGGGCGCGTCGATTCGCGAAAGTGCAGGTGCTGGTCGTTGCCGACTAATACGCGCGCGTAGCTGCCCGCCGCATCGTTTTCGATCGTCGCGGAGGTTTTCAGCACGCGGCGGTAAAACCCGGCGATCCCGGCGGCGACGCCGGCCGGCACTTCGAATTCGATGTACGGCATGCCGAGCTGGATACGGCCGAAGCGATGCGCGTCGGGCGCGTGGCAGCGGATGCGATTGCCCCACGGGCAGGTCGCTTCGACATAGCCCTCGTGCTCGGTGTAGGTAAAGCGCGTGTGCGCGAGGCGTTCTTTTACCGCGGCGAGGCGGCGCAGCAGCGCGGCGCGGTCGGGCACTACGAGTCCGGCGTGCCCGCGCAGAACCTGCGGTGCATTTTGCGTCGGCAGGTGGAACTGGCTGCGCCCGACATTCACCCACATGTTGTCGAGGTCGGTCATGATGTAGGGATCGCGCGTCAGACCCAGCCCCTTGATGTAGAACAGTGTCGCCAACTGCTGGTCGGGGACCGTCACGTTGACATGCTCGAGCGCGACGATGTTGCCGAGGTCTTCCGCCGCGCGATCGTAATTGCCTGCCATATCCGCCTCCGGTACCGATTGCAATGGGGCTTCAGTTTACCAATGCCACGCGCCGGATGTCAGTTCTTTACCGCGACAGTCTTTACCGCAAGATAGAAACTCGCCACCGACACGAGCGCGATGGCGGCGAGCGTCCAGATGACTGCGTCGTAGCCGCCCGCGGCGGACCAGATGAAAGCGGCCGCTAGCGGTCCCAGCGAGCGCGACGCGAGAACCGGGGCGGCGAGCGCGCCATTGACTGCGCCGTAACGCTCGCGTCCGTAGATTTCGGCCGGGATAATGCCGCGCGTAATGGTCATTATCCCGTTGCTTGCGCCGTAGAGCGTTATGAACACCAGCACCCATCCCCAATTCAAACCGGCCAACTGCAGCACCAACAGCGCCACCGGCAGCAGCGCGAGCGCGATCGTCGCAATCTGGGTCGCCCGGAATCGCGCACCCACCGTGTATTCGGCAATGCGTCCGGCCACCTGCATCGGCCCGACGATGGCCGCGAGCAGGACGGCGTCGGCCATCGTGAAACCGCGTTCGTTGAGCAGCGGGATCAGATGGATCGACATCGCCGAGAACGCGAGCATGTTGGTGGTGAATGCCAGCGCCAGCAGCACGAACGTGCGCGTCAGCACGATCTCGCGTATGCGCGGCGTATTGCGCGCGGCCGTTGTGTCGCTCGCGTCCTGGCCTTTTACCCTTTGGGCGCCGGCCCTGGGCAGGCACCACCAGTGCAGGGGCGCGCAGATAAGCAGGTTCGACAACGCGAGCACGAGCAGTGCCTGGCGCCAGCCCAGCGTGCTGATCAACAGTTGCGTGAGCGGC
>JBKJMN010000214.1:0-9004 GCA_046596405.1 Burkholderiales bacterium | reverse complement strand
GCTGGCGGCAGGCGGAACGATCTCCGTTGCGCAACTCTTCCTGGCGGGGTTTCTGCCGGGCCTGCTCTTCGGCGCCTGCGTCATGGGACTGTGCCTGGTGCTTTCCTACCGCCGCGGGTATCCGCGGGGCGAACCCGTCACGTTGCGGCAAGCCGGAAAGATCGCGGTGGAAGCGCTGTGGGGCCTGGTCACCGTCGTCATCATTCTCGGGGGCATCCTCTCCGGTGTCTTCACCCCGACCGAATCGGCTGCGGTCGCATGCCTGTACGCCTTCATTGTCACGATGTTCATCTATCGCGACTACAAGTGGGCGGAGCTGCCGATGCTGCTGCATCGGGTGACCAAGATGGTGGCGATGGTCATGATGCTGATCGGTTTCTCGGCGGCCTTCGGCTACATGATGGCGCTGATGCAGGTGCCGGCCAAGGCGACCGCGTTCTTCGTCAGCGTCGCCAGCAACAAGTACATGCTGCTGCTGATGATCAACATCCTGCTGATCGCACTCGGCACGTTCATGGACATGGCACCGATGATCCTGATCTGCACGCCGATCCTGCTCCCGGTGGTCGTCAAGTTCGGCATCGACCCCGTGCATTTCGGCATGATTCTGCTCGTGAACTCCGGGATCGGTCTGATCACACCGCCGGTAGGGCCGACGCTGTTCGTCGGGTGCGCGATCGGAAAAGTGACGATGGAAGAGGTATCGCGTGAGCTGTGGCCGTTCTACGGCGCGATGTGTGCGGCGCTCGCGATCGTGACCTATGTGCCGGCATTGTCGTTGTGGCTGCCCAACCTGTTGACCAAGTAGCGCCGGACCGCAACCGCTCGAATCGACGAGAATTTCAAGCCATGAGACGACTGCTGCTGATTCTCGCCGCGATTGCTTGCACCGTCGCGCACGCGCAGCCCTATCCCAATCGCGCGATCAAGTTCATCGTCCCCTTCCCGCCCGGGGGTAACCTCGACTTCATCGCCCGCACCATCCAGCCGAAGCTTGCCGAGGCGCTCGGCCAGCCGGTGGTGATCGAAAACAAGGGCGGCGCGGGCGGCATCATCGGTGCGGAGTACGCCGCCAGGCAGCCGGCCGATGGCTACACCATCTTCCTCGGCAACACCGGCACGCTGGGCATCTACCCCGCGGTCTATCCGCAACTGCCCTACGACCCCATCAAGGATTTCGCCGCGGTGGGCATGACATCGACCAGCGCGGTGCTGGCGGTACTGCACCCTTCGGTGCCGGCCAACAATCTGCGCGAATTCGTCGCCTACGCAAAAGCCAACCCGGGCAAGGTGACGGCCGGGGTGGCCGGCGCCGGCTCCTCGCTGCACTTTGCAACCGAGATGCTTAAATCGCAGGCCGGCATCGACCTGCTGGTGGTGCCGTATAAGGGCAGCGGGCCGGCCGCCACCGACATCGTGGGCGGGCAGATCCAGTTGCTCATCGATGCGCCGCCGGTCACGATGCAATTCGTCAAGGCAGGCAGACTCAAGGCGATCGCGGTGTCGGGGAAATCGCGCCTGGCGGCACTGCCCGACGTGCCCACCTTCGACGAAGGCGGTGTCGCCGGTATGGACGTAAGCGGCTGGCAGGGCATCGCGGTACCGGCCGGCACACCGCGCGCCATTATCGCCAGGCTTTCCGCCGCGTTGGCAAAGACGATTGCGCTGCCCGAAATTCAGGAGCGCTTCGCCTCGCAGGGCCTGGACGCCGCAGTAATGACGGCGGAGCAGTTTGGCGCTTTCATCCGCGCCGAGGTACCGAAGTGGAAGGTCATCGCGAAGACCGCGAACATCAAAATCGAATAGGGAACCTCTGATTAAGTCCCAAACCGTTCGCCCTGAGATTCGAAGCATGTCATGAGGTATCGAATGGGGCGAACGGCTTCCCTCTGCGGAAACTGTGTTCGTGCTTCTATACATCAGCACGAACGGACTTAATCAGAGCTTCCTTAGAGCGTCAATTTTCGGCCAGAAAATGCAGCTCGAAGCGCGTTTTCGCCCTGATTCAAAGAACCGAATAGCTTCAAATCAAAGTATTGCGCAGGTCCGACCCCAGACGCGCCGCGTTCGACCTTGTCATCGATTAAAGATCGACGAGGCGCTTTCCTTGGCACGGGCCGCAACGCCTGCATGGAACGCCCTCAGACCTACTTCATCCCCCAGTATATGGACGGCTTCGTTCAGTAAGACGTCTTTGGCATCCTTGCGAGCTTTTTCGTCCGCCAATTCAGTGGCGAGGTTGCGTTCGTCAGGCTGCAGGCCGTCGTCCTGACGTGCCCTGTTCGGTCCTGGCACTGGTTTCTGGCGAGCATCACCGTTAGCACTCTTGCCGGGGTCTCTCATCGGTTCACAGGACTTCTGGCGTAACTCCTCGGTCTGCTTTTCCTGACGTCTTTCGGCTTCGTTTAGCGAGACCTGGTTCTTCTTGCGCTGACGCTTGAATTCAGTAATTTCATCCTGCAGGCACAGAAAGTCCTTGTCGCTCTTCTCGCGAGCTTCGTTCCGTGTCAGCAGAATGGATTGTAGGGATTTCAAGTCACCCGCCGGCGCATAGTCGGCGGCCTTGACCTGCATCCAGGGGAGTGCATTGTCGAAACTGGCTTCGCCAAAATCGTTCGCGTCGGAGGCGGTGGGAAAGGTAAAATCCGGCGTTACGCCGCGCAATTGCGTCGTGCCTCCATTGATGCGGAAGAACTGGGCAATGGTCAATTTCAGCTCGCCAAATTTCGGCTCGTTATTCTTCGCGATTCGATCAAGATTAATCATGGCTTGCACGGTGCCTTTGCCAAAACTAGGCTCACCGATCACCAATCCGCGACCATAGTCCTGAATCGCGGCGGCGAAGATCTCCGACGCCGATGCCGAGCCCCGGTTAATCAGCACACCCAGCGGCCCACCCCAGGCGATGCTGCTCGTGGGATTGCCCGACACCGTGACGACACCCTTCGCATCGCGATGTTGAACTACGGGCCCCTTGCCGATAAATAAGCCCGTGAGTGCTATCGCTTCCGTCAATGAACCACCGCCGTTATTGCGCAAATCGAGCAACACGGCGTCGACCTTTTCCGTTTTTAATTCGCCCAACAGGCGCGCCACATCGCGGGTCGCACTCTTAAATTCCGGGTTGCCTTTTTGCCGGGCTTCGAAATCCTCATAAAACACGGGAAGGGAAATCACGCCTATACGGCGAGTGGTGGCGCCGTCCGTCACCGAGCGGATGGATTTCTTGGCAGCCTGCTCTTCCAGAGTGATCCTTTTCCGAATGAGTGAAACCGAACGGTGTTTGCCATCCGGACCGGCGTTCGCGGGAAGCACATCGAGGACGACCGGCGAGCCGGGCGTGCCGCGTATCAGAGCAACGGTATCATCCATGCGCCAACCCAGAACGTCCGTAACTACCCCGCCCTCGCTCTGGGAAACACCCACAATACGGTCGCCGATCTGCAATTGACCGGAGAGCGCGGCGGGACCACCGGGCACGAGTTCCCGAATGGTGGTGTAGTCGTCTATCTCCGCCAGCACCGCGCCTATTCCGGCGAGAGAGAGTCTCATCGATATGTCGAATTCCTCCGCTGCCCTGGGCCCCAGGTAGTTGGTGTGGGGCTCGACCGCCGTGGTGTAGGCGTTCATGAATATCTGAAAAACATCTTCACTCTTTACCCGGCCGCTACGCTTGAGGAATTGGTCATAGCGCTTGTCCAGCGTTTCGACAATGCTCTTGTCGTCCCTTCCTGCGAGCTTGAGGCGCAGCCAGTCATTCTTGACGCGCTTTCGCCACAACTCGCGCACTTCCAGGTCGGATTTCGGCCACGGTTCCTTTGCCCGTTCGAATTGATATGTCTCCTTTGACCCGAAATCAAACCCTTCCTTGAGCAAAGCGCGAGCGTAGGAATAACGCTCGAACACCCGCTGCGCGTAGAGATTAAAGATGGCAAATGGAGCGGTCAGGTCTTCCTCGACGATAGCGTTGTCGAGTTTGGTGCGAACACCGGTGAACTGGTCGATGTCGGACTGAACGAAAAAGAGTTTCTCGGGATCAAGCGATTTCAGATAACGGTCGAATATCTTCTCCGACATGGCATCGTCGAGTGGCGCCGGTTTGTAGTGGTAAAGGGCCAGCACTTCAGCCGCCAGGTGTGCCGCCCGCGCCTGTTGCGGCACGGGCTTTAACTCCCGCGGAGGCGGTGTTTTTCCGTCGATCGACGCGCCTTGCGCGGTCGTCGCGAAGGCAAAGATTATCCACAGCAGCTTCTTGATCACTCGTATTCCCTCATCGACGGCAAAATGCTTCATTCCTTGGCGAGTAACAGTAGCCCGGATGGGCACGCAAGGATGTTCGACCCATCTGGACTGAAATTGGTTCGGAGAAGAGCAACCTCGTAGGGCGCAATAAGCGAAGCGCATTGCGCCGCACGTCAGTCATCATATCCCAACGATCCCCCCATGCCGCCCGCCCAATCCGGCGTATAAATCCCAGCCTTCACCAATTTGTGAAAAGTCGAATACGGCCAATCGGCCACGCGCCCGACCAAGCCATGCTTCACCGGATTGAAATGCACGTAGTCCATGTGCGCTTGCATGTCCCTATCGTCGCGAATCAGATGCTCCCAATAGCGCCGCTGCCAGATTCCGCGTTCGCCGCGCGCAGCGCGCACCGCCGACACACGCTCGACCTTTGGCAGCGCCTTCGAAAACTCCATCTTGATCAACCGCCAACGCGTGGCGAAATTTATGTCATCCGGCGGCAATTCCATCACGCAATGCAGGTGTTCAGGCAGCACTACCCAACCATGTATGCGAAACGGGTGGCGCAAGCGCACCGAAAGCACCACGCTACGGAGCAGATCGATGCGGCGCGTCAGCAGATCATTGCCGCGCCGTTGCAGCAGATTAACGGTAAAGAAGTAAGTCCCGCCTGCGTGCCAAGCTCGACGATAGTCAGGCATGCGGCAGTATTTCAGCGTTTGACATGCGGCGCAATGCGCTTCGCTTATTGCGCCCTACGGGACGGAGAAGAGCAACCTTGTAGGGCGCAATACGCGAAGCGCATTACGCCGGAGGCGACCCGCAAGCGTCTTGCAGCGCCGATTAGAAAGGCGGCGGACAGTCAACGCGCAGCGGCAAGCCCGTTCCGGGATGGCAGAATTCGATCTGGCAGGCGTGCAGCAGCAGGCGCTCCGCCTTGGCGCAGGAAGACAGCGTTCCGTAGAAGTCGTCGCCGAGGATGGGATGTCCCATGGCTTCCATGTGCACCCGCAACTGATGCGAACGTCCGGTGACGGGATCGAGCTCAATGCGCGAAACCGCGCGCGCAGTGTCGATGTCGATGACGCGATAGCGGGTCAGGCTCGGCCGGCCCATGGCGTGATCGATTTTCTGCTTCGGGCGGTTAGGCCAATCGACGCTGATAGGCAGCTCGATCTCCCCCGTGGCAGCAGCCATCCACTGCCCCTCGACCATGGCCTGGTAGCGCTTCTGCACCCTGCGCTCCTGGAACATGACACTCAGCTCCCGCTGCGCCTCGGCGCCACGCCCCATGACCACGATGCCCGACGTGCCCATGTCCAGACGATGAACGATCAAGGCGTCGGAAAATTCGGCTTGAACCCTGCGCGACAAGCAATCTTCCTTGCCTGCGCCGCGGCCGGGCACGCTCAACAATCCGCTGGGTTTGTCGACCACGATCAGTTGCTCCGAGAGATGGAGGATGGTCAGCCCGCGGTTCGCGGGCGGACAGTAGGGCGTCGATGACATGCCGCGGATTGTCTCATTGAGAGGCGGCTTGCTGAATCCCCAGGATGAGCGGTACCGATCGAACTATGCAGGCCCCACCTTGCCGACCGGCAAAATGCCCAACTGAATCAATAATGCGCATATAGAAGCCGTCATCGCAATCGCGCATACCGCCAGCCAACCGTACAAGGCAAACGCGGTGCTGGCAAGGAATGCCCCCACCGCGTTGCCGCACCACACATGCATGCCGAAGATGGTGTTGGCGCGCCCTCGTGAGTCCTGCACTGCAGCGTTGACCAGAGTTTGATTCGCCACCATCGCAGTGCGCAGACCGCAGTCGAGCATGACCGCGCCGGCCACCACCAACGCGATTGATGCGGAGGAGATGCCGAACGCAAGCCACGCGCAGATCATCACGCACACGCCGGTGGTCACCACCGGTGCTGCGCCGGAGCGATCCATCCAGCGTCCGGCGGGCCGCGCAACGAGTATGCCGGCTGCGCCGGGAATACCGATCAGGCCGACTGCGGTCGGGCCGACATGGTGCAGCGTCGCCATCATCGACGCGACGACCGCCCAGAAGCCCCCATAACAAATGCCCAGCAAGAAATGGATCGCCACCGCGCGCCGCACATTGCCGTGCTTGCGAAACAGCGTGAAAATCGAGCCCAGCAAATCGCCATAGGCCATCTGCGTGGTCGGGCGCGTATGCGGCAGCCACGCCAACAGCGCGCACAGCAGCGCGCAGTGCAGGCCGCTCGAAAACACATAGCTCCAGCGCCAGCCGAAGTACGTGGCAATGAACCCTCCGGCAATGCGCGCAAACAGGATGCCGGTGAACATCGCCATCAGTTGCGTGCCCACCGTGCGCCCGCGATGCTGCGGCGGCGCGATCTCGACCACGATGGAAATGAACACCAGCCCCACTGACGAACATATTCCGGTGACAAGGCTTGCTGCCGCCAGTACCGCAATGGACGGCGCCACCGCCATCAGCGCCTGCGCCATTGCCAGCACCGAGATCATGCCGATGATCAGCCAGCGCTTGCTGATACGGTCGCCCAGCGGCACCAGCAACGCGACACCCACCAGCATGCCGCCGAACGACAGTGTGGGTATCCAGCCCACGGCCGCGGGGCTGGCCTGGAATTCATTGGCAATCGTCGCCAGCATCGGCGTCTGATAGTGGATGCCACCGGCGATTACGAACGCTGAACCGATCATCAGCGCGATCAGCACGCGATGGTTTTCGGTGACAGCCTTGGTAGCGTTAGACAAAGCTGACCCTTATCACTGTACAAAGACGCGGATTATCGCATTACCGTCTATCGCATCCAGTGCTGGAGGATAGATATGGAATGCTATATTGCAAGACTGACCTTTCGACAACTTGGCGCTGTGACTCGTTAGCCGCAGACCCGTTTGCGGGGTCGGTGCCGTCGACCCTGGATTGCAACTGCGCCATTCGGCTCCCGCCTCCGCCCCAAGAATAAAGTCATTTTGCCGAGAGCCGGGGGCTGCAGGCCAAAACGCGTGCCAGCCCCGAGGGTTGCAGCCAGAATCGGCGCTGGCCGCGTTGCTCGTCTTGGCGAGTACGAGAGTTTAAATTTCCTATATGCACCGATTGTTTCCGAAAGCGCAAAAGGACTACATACATTCAAATTTAACCGAGCGTAATATTAATAAAATTACATTCGCAATCTTAATCGCCCGGGCCACGTGTTTAAAAACCATTAATAAGTGAGGAAATTCATGAATATAAGACTAATCATAGGCAGCGTGTTCGCGATCTGCCTGAGCTTCGCCGGAGGCATTGCATCTGCAGCGACCAATCTCGTTCCGAACGGCAACTTTGAGAGCGGAAACACGCTGTTCACATCTGACTATGCATTCAGCCCCGCCGCAAATACCACGGAAGGTCAGTACACGGTGCGCTCCAATCCGTTCCCGTGGAACGGCTCATTCGTTTCGATCGGCGATCACACTTCGGGCGCCGGGTTGATGATGGTCGCGAATGGCTCCCCGGTATCCGGCGCCGTGGTTTGGAAGTCGCAATCGATAGCTGTCGGTGCCGCGACGAATTATTTTTTCGAAGCGTTCGTGAACAACGTCTGCTGTCAGGCTTTCAGTTTCGGCCCCGGCAGCGAGTCCATCCTCGAATTCTCACTCGCGCTGAATGGCAACTCGCCGATTTCACTCGGCACCATTACCACCAACCTCGCTTTGGCGGGCACCTGGGAAGGGCTCTCGACCCAATATCTGTCGAGCGGCGCGGGTAATGTTGTGCTGAGCCTGATCAATCGTAATACCAACCGTGGCGGCAACGACTTTGCCATCGACGACGTCTTCTTCGGGACGCAGAGCACCGTTAACTCCATTCCCGAACCCGAAACCTACGCGATGCTGTTCGCCGGACTTGGCGTGCTGGGTTTTGTCGCGCGTCGCAGGAAACAGCAAGCGGCCTGACGCAATTTATATCTCAGAAAAAACCCGCTTCGGCGGGTTTTTTTATGTGGTTCAGTAAAAAGGGGACCGCAATCATGTCGATTTTACGATGTACGCCGACCCCAATATTCCGGGGATCTGATTGAGGGTCCAATTCACGCCGAACTCGGTGCCGTCGGTGCCGCGCACGATGCGTTCGGCGCCATATGCTCGCGCCGGCAAAGACCCCGGCGACGATAATCAGTAAGCTGTATCTCGAAACGGTCAAAGCCTTTGCGCTATCCGACCTGCGCGCCAAATTCTCCGAGCTCGGTCTCGACGTCATCGGCAACACGCCCGATGAGTTCACCACCGTCATCAAGACGGAAACGCCGAAGTGGGCGAAGGTGATCGCGGAATCCGGCATCAAGCCGGATTAATACATCTTCGCCTTTGGCTTGCCCGATTGTATTTTGCCTTCCGCTTTTCCGCGTTTTTCAGGTCACAGACAGCGTCAGCTTTTCCAATTCCGCGAAGTCACATATTCGCCATTGATATCCGCCACCTTCTGCGTCCCGCAATTTCCCATCACCAGCTTGAGTTCGCCTTGCAGTATTTCGAGCACGCGGTTGACGCCTGCCTCGCCGAACGCGCCCAGGCCCCATAGCATCGGCCGGCCGATGCCGACTGCGGTGGCGCCGAGCGCGAGCGCTTTGAATATGTCGGTGCCGCGCCGCACGCCGCCATCGAGAAACACCGGAATCTTTTTGCCGACTGCGGCAACGACTTCGGGCAGCGCTTCGATGGTGCCGCGCCCGGTTTCGGTGGAACGGCCGCCGTGATTCGA
>JBKJMN010000111.1:0-7942 GCA_046596405.1 Burkholderiales bacterium | reverse complement strand
CGGGGCCAGATGGACATCGACGTGCTGCGCCAAAAAATCAAACTCACGCACCGCAACCAGATGGGCACCGCGCTCGTGTGGATGGAGAACACCCACAACAAGGCGAGCGGCGCCGTTTTGCCGCTCGCGCACATGGCTGAAGTGCACAAGCTCTCCCGCGAACACAATGTCCCTGTACACGTCGACGGCGCGCGCCTGTTCAACGCCGCGGCCGCATTGAAAACGACCGCGAAGGAAGTCGCGCAGCATTGCGACAGTGTGTGTTTCTGCATTTCGAAAGGTCTGTCAGCGCCGGTCGGCTCGGTGCTGTGCGGCAGTAATGAATTTATCGAACGCTCCCGCGCGTTCCGCCGCATGGTCGGCGGCAACCTGCGCCAGGCCGGCCCGCTCGCCGCCGCCGGCATCGTCGCGCTCGAAAACATGGTCGCACGCCTGCCCGAAGACCACCGCACGGCGCAGCGTCTGGCGCAGGGATTGCACAAAATCGACGCAAGCATCGTCGACCCGGCGCTGATCGAGACCAACCTCGTGCGCGTTTCCGTGCGCGCCAGCGGCCGCCATGGCGAGGAATGGTCTGCACAATTAAAGAAGCGCGGCGTGCGCGTCAGTGGCGGCGAATGGGACCTGCGTTTCGTCACGCACCGGCATATCGGCGATGCAGAGATCGATCAGGCAATCAGCGCGTTTGCTGATGTGTGGAAAGGCAAATAAAAAAAGCATAAGCGATGTAACCGCCGATGCCAGTCCTGAGCTTGCGAAGGGCCTGTCCTGAGCTTGTCGAAGGGAACGCAGATGATCGCCGATGAAAACAAAAATGAAAGATCAACGGCCGCGGGATTAATGTCTGGCGCTATATACATTCAGATATACCCACGCAAATGTATATATATCTGTCCATCGTTGCGTATACAAATAGATCGGTCTAGCATCTGGAATCTGTCAACCAATTGAAAGTTATGCCGGCACGATTCAAAGGGTTTTTGGCAAGGGATAGAGAGATAACCATGCATCTGATTTGGACCCTGTTACTTCTCTCTTGGGGTTTTTCCTCCTGGCTGGCTGTCGCCGCCGATTTCGGCCCTATCCCCAGCGTTTCGCGCATGACGGACGCGCCCAAAGCAGCCGTGCCGTTCGATCTGGTCACGCTCAAACGCAACTGGAAGCAGCGTATAGCCGCAATGCGCGCCGCGGGCATCACGCCGCTGATCGACATCGAGTCGAACCCAAGCGAAGAAATGGATATGCAATCCTTCGCGCGTCAAATGGACAACGAAGGGGTGGCGCTGATCGCGTTTTCTGGCTTGCCGCAAAAGCGTGGCTGGAGCGATACTGCCCGATACGCGGTGGCAGCCGACCCGTGGCGCTATATTCCCACAGGGGATGGCGGGATTCCGCCAGAGTGGAAGCAGGATCCAGAGGCATTCGCCCGGACCTCCCGGGAGCGGATCATCAAGGATGGCTATCCGCTGATGGGCGAATACGAGTTCCGCCACTATCCTTCTCCGGATCAGATCCAGCGCGGCAGAATGGACCGCGACGAGCATCTGCCGCTCGATAGCCCCGCAGGGCATCTGCTATTCGAGTTTGCCGCGGAGAGCGGCATCCCGTTTCAGATTCATCAGGAAATCGAAGACCAATACTTGCCGGTGTTGGAGAAGATGCTCAAGCAGTACACGAAAGCAAAGGTGATTTGGTGCCATCTCGCGCAAATGCGCTACGAGGCCCGCAACACCATTTATGGCCCGGACTACGTACGCAAGCTGATCGAACAGCATCCTAATCTCTATTTTGATTTGTTCGCTGGCCCGCCCAAAAACCCCTACCCGTTGAGCAACGAATACCCCGGGAAATACTGGAACCATGCGACCGGCAAGCTTACGCCCGAGTGGGCGAAATTGATTGCGGATCATCCCTGGCGTTTCATGACCGCGCTCGATCTCAATCCATTCATCATGCAGGGCTTCTCGCGCAAGGTTGGTATGCAACGCGCTGTTCTGGACAGCTTGCCGGTGTCGGTGAGGGAGATCGTCGCCTATAAGGCAGCCTGGAAGCTATTATTCAACGAAGAAATATAATTTGCTCGGTTAACTCTAAAAAGACGTTGGTTTTAATCCCACAGCTCGTGGATGCGGCATCATGCGGGTGGGTTGCAATGATCGAGTGCATACTTTGATTGGTTTGGCTCGTGAAGCAGGCAAGTATATTCACATTCTTTGTCACTGAGCGCATAACCCGGCACTCAACCCTGACGCGTATAGAGCTGCGCGCCGGTTAGTTCGACGTTAACCGTTTCGAACTGTTTTTCTCTGTGGCCTCTGTGACCTCTGTGGCTATCTGCCTTTGACTCCATCGGCGTTTATCTGCGGTGATCTGCGGCTACTTCGTTTTTTGTTTTGAACTGGAAATTGCGCGTATCATAGATCGCGCATGGACACCGACCTTCTGCTGCTCGCCCGCGCGCAGTTCGGGCTGAACATCGGATTTCACATCCTGTTTCCGACGCTGACCATCGCGCTCGGCTGGATACTGCTGTTTTTCCGCATTCAGTACGCGCGCACCAACGATGCCGCGTGGCTCGCGACGTACAATTTGTGGACCAAGATATTCGCGCTGTCGTTCGCGATGGGTGTGGTGACCGGGATCACGATGTCGTTTCAGTTCGGCACCAACTGGCCGGGCTTTATGCTGAAGGTCGGCAACGTCGCGGGGCCGCTGCTCGCCTACGAAGTCCTGTTCGCGTTTTTTCTCGAGAGCACTTTTCTCGGCATCATGCTGTTCGGCATGCACCGCGTGCCGTCATGGGTGCATATACTTTCGGCCGCAATGGTCGCGCTCGGCACCACGCTATCGGCCTTCTGGATATTGGCATTGAACTCGTGGATGCACACGCCCGCGGGGCACGTCATGGACGGCGATGCGCTCATCGCGGGCGATTGGTGGCGCGTAATTTTCAATCCGTCGCTACCGTACCGCTTGACGCATATGCTCATCGCGTCGGGACTCACGGCGGCGTTCGTGCTCAGCGGTTTGTCGGCGTGGCGGCTGCTGCGCGCGGCGGCGGACAATTCCGCTCGGTCGACGCTGCGCGCCGGGCTGGTTATTGCCGCGGTGCTCGCGCCAGCGCAGGTTCTCGTCGGCGATCTGCACGGCTTGAACACGCTGGAACATCAGCCCGCGAAAATCGCCGCGATTGAAGCGTTATGGAATACCGAACGCGGCGCCCCGCTGGTGCTGTTCGCGGTGCCCAACGAAGACACGCGCAGGAATGACTACGCCATCGAAATCCCGCGGCTGGCGAGCTTCATCCTCCGCCACGATGCCGATGCGGAAATCAAGGGGCTCAACGCTTTCGCGCCGGATACGCCGCCGGTGCTGCCGGTATTTTTCGCGTTTCGCGTGATGGTCGGCATCGGCGTGCTCATGCTGCTTCTCGCGTGGACCGGCGTCTGGGCCACGCGGCACGGCGCGTTGCCGCCGCGCTGGCTGCTGTGGACTTTCGCCGCGTTTACTTTCGCCGGCTGGATCGCGACGCTCTCCGGCTGGCTGGTGACCGAGATCGGCCGCCAACCGTGGCTCGTGACCGGCATACTGAGAACCGCTGATGCCGTCGGCAATGTGTCGGGGCCGCTGCTCGGCGCGAGCCTTACGGCTTACATCGTTACGTATGCCGTGATGCTGATCGCTTACATGGTAGTGCTTACGCACTTGGCAGGTAAAGGCGCGAAGCCGTGAGTTTGGACCTGCCGCTCGTGTTCGCGGTGCTCATGGGCGCCGCGGTGCTGCTCTACGTCGTGCTCGACGGCTACGACCTCGGCGTCGGCATGCTGATGCCGGCGGCAACCGCGCCGGAACAGGAACTGATGGTCGCCTCGATCGGCCCGTTCTGGGATGCCAATGAGACGTGGCTCGTCCTCGGAGTGGGCATCCTGCTCGTCGCCTTTCCGCTCGCGCATGGCGAAATTCTCGCCGCGCTATACCTGCCGGCGGTGATCATGCTCGTCGGCCTGATGCTGCGCGGCGTCGCTTTCGAGTTCCGGGTGAAGGCCGATGGCTGGCACCGCGAACTGTGGAACTGGCTGTTCTGGCTGGGCTCATTTGTCGCCTCGTTCGCGCAGGGCTTGATGCTCGGGCGCTACGTGACCGGTTTCGAGTCCGGGTTTCTTTATTATCTGTTTGCCTTGCTCACGGGGGCCGCGCTCTGCGGCGGCTATGTATTGCTCGGCGCGAGCTGGCTCGTGATGAAGACGTCGGGCGAACTGCAGGCCAAAGCACTCGCGTGGACGCGCTGGGGCCTCGCGTGGGTCGCGCTCGGCGTCGCGCTCGTGAGCCTGGCGACGCCGCTGGTGAGCGCCACGGTACAGGCAAAATGGTTCGCGCAATTTCCATTCGTGCCGCGCAGCTATTGGCTCGCGCTGCTGCCGCTCGCCACCCTCGCGGCCGGCGGCTGGGTCTGGCGCGCGACCGGCCGGCTGAGAAAGGACGCCGCCGCACCCGACTGGACCGCGTTCGCCGGCGCGATGACGATATTCACGCTCGCGTTCACCGGCCTCGCCTACAGCATATTTCCGTACGTGGTCATCGATCGCATCACGCTGTGGCAGGCGGCGTCGCACCCGTCGGCGCTCAAGATGGTGCTGATCGGCGTTGCAATCGTGCTGCCGTTTCTGCTCGCCTACACCGTATTCGCGCACCGCGTCTTTCGCGGCAAGGCGCGAGCCGCGCTGTACGATTAGCGCTGCCGGCGTTAGAGAATGCGCTTGCGGATCTCGGTCACTAGGATTTCGGCCACGATAACCACGGCGAAAATCGCGACCAGCACCATCGCCACGCGGTCCCACTGAAAAAGATTCATCGCGGTATCGAGCGCCATGCCGATGCCGCCGGCGCCGACCAGGCCGAGCACGGCCGATTCGCGCACGTTGATGTCCCAGCGGAACAGGACGACCGACCAGAACGCGGGCTCGATTTGCGGCCAGTAGCCTTTGGTGAGAATTGAAAACCACGGCGCGCCGACGGCCTGCAGCGCCTCTATCGAACCCTGGTTCGCCTCTTCGATCGCCTCGCCGACCAGCTTGCCGACGAAGCCGATCGAACGGAACGCAATCGCCAGCGTGCCGGCGAGCGCACCGGGCCCGAACACGGCCACGAACAGCAGCGCCCATACCAGAGAATTGACCGAGCGGCTCGATACCAGCAGCAGGCGCGCGACGAAATTGAGCGGACGGCTGGGCGTGATGTTGTGCGCGGCCATGATGCCGATCGGCAGCGCCATTACCACGGCCAGGATGGTCCCGAGTGTGGCGATATGCAGCGTCTCGACCAGCGCCTCGTGCACGCCTTTCGGGTAATAGCCGAAGGCGACCGGCCACATGCGCTTGAGCAAATCCGCCATCTGTTCCGGCGCGTCGAGCAGGAACTCCGGGATCACTTCGACCGACTGGATCGAAGCCACGATCGCCATCACCATCCCGAGATAGACGGCGAAGCGAGCGAGCCGTTGCGCCGGCGTGAACCGCCGCCAGGTCCTGGCTTCGAGCACGGCGCTGGTCATGATTTACTCTTCATCGACCCTGCTGCGTTCGAGGAATATCGCGCGCACGCGGGTCGCCACCAGCTCGCCGACGAAGATCAGGAAAATGATCGAGAGCAGCATCGCGCATACGAAGTCATAATCGAAGCGCTGGAACGCGGCGAACAGCGCGCCGCCGATGCCTCCGGCGCCGACAATGCCGACCATCGTGGAATTGCGCAGATTGGAGTCGAGCTGATAGGTCGCGAAACCGATAAAACGCCCGAACACCTGCGGCAGCACGCCATACGTGATTACGTTCATGAAAGGCGCGCCGGTCGCGCGCACCGCTTCGACCTGCTTCAGTGAAATCTCCTCGATCGCCTCGGCGAAGAGCTTGCCGATGAAGCCGACCGACGCGACCGTCAGCGCGGCGATCCCGGACATTGCGCCAAAGCCCAGCGCCTTGACGAACACGATGGCCACTATCACCGGGTGAAACGAACGGCACAGCGCGATCAGGAGGCGCGCGGGCCACGTCACCCATACCGGCATCAGGTTGCGTGCGGCGAAGAGTCCAATCGGCAGCGACACCAGGATGCCCAGCGCCGACGCGAGCACCGCGATCTCCATGCTTTCAGTAAGGCCCTTGAGGAGTATTTCCCAGCGCGTGAAGCTCGGCGGGAACATGCGACCGATGAAGCGCGCGCCGTTGTCGAGACCGACCATGAACCGCGCCCACGTGAAGTCGAGCAGCGAGCCCGCGTAAACGATGTATGCCGCCAGCAGCAGCCAGCCGAGGCGCGCCCACCAGTTGGGCGGGAAGGCGAGGGGATGTGTTGTGATTGAGCTACTGGTCATATGCAAGATTTATGTTGATTGCGTTTTTAGAACAGGACTGATGAAGAAGTGAATGTGTGAATGAGTGAGCCCCCTCACCCCGGCCCTCTCCCCCGGTCGCGGGAGAGAGGGGGTTATTTCACTCCTTCACTTCTTCACCCCTTCTCCGCCTCACACCAGCCAGTCCTCGCCGCCGTAGATCGTCTTCAAGTGCCCTTCGGTGAGCGCCGCCGGCGCGCCGTCGTACACGACGCGGCCTTCGGACATGCCGATGATGCGGTCGGCGAAGCGCCGCGCGAGTTCGACGTCATGCATGTTGACGATGATGGGGATGCCCTTGGCGGTGCCGAGGTCGCGCATCAGCGACATGATCTCGACGGAGGTCTTGGGATCCAGCGAGGAGGTCGGTTCGTCGGCGAGCACCAGCTTCGGCTGCTGCATCACCGCGCGCGCGATGCCGACGCGCTGGCGCTGGCCGCCGGACAGGGAATCGGCACGTTGATTCGCAAAGCCGGACAAGCCCACCACGTCGAGCAGATCGAACGCTTCGTCGATGTCGAATTGCGGAAACCTGCGCAGCCACGCCTTCAACGGCGCGACGTAGCCCAGACGGCCGGTCAGCAGGTTTTCCATCACCGTCAGGCGCTCTACCAGGTTGTATTCCTGGAACACCATGCCGATGCCGCGGCGCGCCTCGCGCAGGGCGCGGCCGGACAATTTGACCAGATCGCGGCCTTGGAACAGGATCGCGCCCGCGGTGGGCTCGACGAGGCGATTGATGCAGCGGATCAGCGTGCTTTTGCCGGTGCCCGAAGGACCGATCACCGCGGTGAAGCCGCGCGCCGCAAAATCGAGGCTGATGTCGCGCAGCACCGGCTTGCCGCGCGTGTATTCCTTGCTGAGGCCTTTAATGCTCAGCGCGGCGTTTTCCATCCGCGGCTATTTCTTCGCCGCTTTTTCCTCGGCCGCTTTCTTGCGTGCCGCTTCTTCGCGCGCCGATTCTTTCTCGTACGCCGCGCGGTTGAACGCCTCGCCCGAACCTTCGGCGACTTTGCGCACGACTTCCCAATCCTTCAGGTAGGTGACGGGGAAGAAGCGGTCGGCGCCGTCGAACGTCTTTTGCATCTCGGGCGTGAAACGGTAATCGTAAAAGCATTTCAGCATCTGATCGCGGAACTTGGGCTCGAGGTCGTGCGCATACGAGAACGATGAGGTCGGAAATTTCTGGCTCCGATAGATGATGCGAAAGTCGTCTTCCTTGATCTGGCCGCGTGTGCCCATCCGATGATAGACGTCGGAGGCCACCGCGGCCGCGTCGTAGTCACCCGAATTTACGCCCATCACGGACGAGTCATGCTTGCCGGAAAAA
Organism: Burkholderiales bacterium; assembly: GCA_046596405.1. Classification (GTDB taxonomy): domain Bacteria; phylum Pseudomonadota; class Gammaproteobacteria; order Burkholderiales; family SG8-41; genus PALSA-1004. The sequence continues at coordinate 224 of JBKJMN010000111.1, read as the reverse complement.
AGGATTTTGTAGTCCTTGTCGGGGGTGAGGCCCAGCGGCGGGAACAGCGCGAGCGGCGCCATATGCCCAGAATTGGATGACGGCGACGTGTGAGCGAATTTTTTGCCCTTGAGGTCCGCGAGTTTTTGGTACGGGCTGTCCTTCTTGACGATCACGATCAGGTTGTAACCCTGGAATTCCTTCTCGTTGCCTTTGACGGCGAACGGCACGGCGCCCGCGATATT
>JBKJMN010000029.1:0-18185 GCA_046596405.1 Burkholderiales bacterium | reverse complement strand
GCCGCCAGCGCATCGGGCACGCAGGAGGCGAACATGATCTCGTCGCCCAGCCCCTGCTCCGCATAGACGAGCAGCGTCTTGCCGGCGAGCGCGCCGCCGTCCCAGCGCGGAAATTCCACGGGTCGCCGCGGCAGATCGACGCTCATCGCCCGCAACTCGTAATCCGGCCAGCCGCGCGCAAAGTCATGCTGCAGGAGGTAGGCGAGCGAGCGATGCCAGATGGCAAGCGTAAAGTCCGGCTTGAGTGCGATCGCCGCGCTGTATTTCCCGATCGCCTCATCGAGGCGTCCGAGGTCCTGCAGCACGATCCCGAAATTATTCAGGAATTCCGCGTCGCCGGTGTCGAGCGCCCGCGCCTTCTCGTAATATCGAATAGCTTCCTCGGGCCGGTGGATCTTCTGCAGCACCAGACCGATGCATTTCAGCGCTTCAAAATGCGCTGGCGCTTGATTCAGCACGCGGTGCAGCAGTGCCTGGATCTCGTCGTAACGGCCGAACTCGATATAGGACAGCGTCAGATTCTTCAACAGATCCGGTATTTCCGGCTTGAGTTCATAAGCGCGCGAGAAGTGTTCGAACGCTTGTTCGCGCGCGGATTCTGCCTGCAGGATCAGCCCCAGATTGAAATGAGCGGCGGCACTCGCATTGTCCAGGCGCAGCGCATGCTCGTAACTTGCAATCGCCGCCGCGCGCTCCTCGCACATAAGATATACATTGCCGCGCGCCGCATGCGCTTCGGCACTGGCTGGCCTCAAGGCGAGTGCGCGATCCAAATGGGTCGCGGCGCCGGTTAAATCGCCGCGCTCGCCGAGCAGCGCACCGAGCAGATAATGCGCGTCGGCACTGGCCGCATCGCATTTCAGTGCATCGCGGTAATGATGTTCCGCTTTGAGCGCATCCCCGGCGCGCTGCAATCGATATCCGCTGCTGAGGAGGTCGTCGACGGCCGTGGTCGCCGCTGACGGGCCGCGCGAAAATAGGCGGGAAATTAGATTGGTCAGGATCAAGTTGTCGGCCGCTGGCACGCACTTTGCAAAGAGCATATTACAGGAACCGTCGCGCTATTGACGCGGCAATCGCTCGCACTTGATAATGTAAGGCATTATTTTTTAAAGAAAACCCACGACTCGCGTGAGCGTTCAGGCGCGCCGGGCCAGTGGCGGCCAAAACTGCCTATGAATGTCTTTCGCGTCCTTTGGTGGCCTTTGCGCAAATTCCGGCGGGGTGCCGGTGCGGCCGCTGCCGAACTTCCGGTACTTACGCTCGAGCAGTATGAAAGCCTCGCGCCGCATCAGGCCGTCTACAACCGCGAAACCGAAGTCGTCTACGCGACCCCCAACGCATTTACTAAATGGCGGGTCGACTCCCTGTTTACCAAGGAACCGGACACGATCGAGTGGATAAGCGGGTTTCAGCCAGGCGACGTGTTTGTCGATATCGGCGCCAACGTCGGCATGTACACGATCTGGGCGGCCAAGACGCGGGGCGTGCGGACTTACGCGTTCGAGCCGGAATCGCAAAACTATGCGCTGCTTTGCCGCAACATCGTCATGAACGGACTCACGGGCAACGTGGTCGCCTACTGCCTCGCGCTCAGCGATACGGCGAGCTATTCGCTGCTCCACTTAAGCCAGTTCGAGCTTGGCGGCTCATGTCATTCGTTCGGCGAGAAAGTCGACCACCGGCTCGAGCCGCGCAACTCAAAACTTTCGCAAGGCTGCGTGTCGAGCACGCTCGATACACTGGTAGCGCAAGACGTGCTGCCGGTGCCCAATCACATCAAGGTCGATGTCGACGGGCTCGAGCACAAAGTTCTGGCCGGATGCCACGATGTGCTGCGCGATCCGCGGCTGAAATCGGTGCTCGTCGAGATAAACACCAATCTCGAGTTGCACCGCCAGATCATTGCCGATATGAAAGCGCTCGGTTTCGAATACTCGGAACTGCAGGCGGCGAAAGCGCAGCGCAACGAAGGCGCCTTCAAAGGCGTCGGGAACTATGTCTTCTTCCGTTGAAGAATACGTCCTGTACCAGATCGCGAACTCGCCGGTCCGCGAATACCCGTACGCGCATATCTACGTGGAAAATGTTTTTCCCGACGACTTCTACACAGCGCTGCGCGCCAATTGGCCGGATACCTCGAGCCTGATCAGCCTCGCCGACACTGGAAGGGTCCCGAAGAACGCGTATCGCGAGCGATTCGTCATGCCGTTCACGCCGGCCGAAGTCGAAAAACTCAACGAAGCGCGCCGCCCTTTCTGGCAGGATTTTGCGGGTTGGCTGCTCAAGCAGCGATTTTTGACGGCGATGATCGATAAATTCGAGCCGTACGCCAAAGCGCGCTTCGGCGACGACCTGTACCAGTGCGGTTTCGAAGCGGATTCGCTTATCGTACGAGACCACACTAACTTCAAGATCGGACCCCATACCGACGCGCCGCATCGCCTGCTGTCGATGCTCTTCTACTGCCCCGACGACGCAAGCTTAAAGCACCTCGGAACCTCGGTTTACGTGCCGCGCGATCCGGAATTTTCGTGCGCGGGCGGACCGCATTATCCGCACCAGATGTTCCACAAGGTCAAAACGATGGAATACCGGCCGAACTCGCTGTTCGCATTCGTCAAGAGCGACCGGTCATTTCACGGTGTCGAGCCGATTGGCGATTGCGACGTGCTCCGCGATATACTGCTGTATGACGTTCGCGTGTTCGCGCCCGAGAAACGAACGTCTGTCCAGTATCCGGGCTTGGGCTTCGGCATGTTGAAGCGCCTGTTTGGCGGCAACCGTCTTTAACCACGTTATTTTCAGCGGAGCAAGCTCATGGCTTTATTCGGTTCGGTTTCGAGCAAGGATGTGGACGTTTTTGCCACCGGCCTCGCGCAGGAACTTGCCAAGCGCTATCCACCGGCGCTGGACAAGGGCAGCGAGCGCAAGATCTCGCAGAAGCGGCTGACGAGCATCCTCGAGGACACCTTCGCGAGCGCGATCGAGTTCAGGCGCCAGCACAAGCTCGGCGTCTACAAGAAAGCCCGCCTGGGTAATACGTTCCGCTGGGAATTACAGGAAATGGGCTATAGCGAGAAGTTTGTCGAAGTCGCGACCGAAGGCCTGATCGTTTACATTACGCGGAAATAGCCGCGCGCGCGACGCGGCTGCCTAAATACCGGGCCGTCAGTGGCCGGGCGGGGCCACGTAGCCGGGAACCCGCGCAAGATCCACGTTATCGATCTGATGCCGGTCCATGCACTGCTCGGCGTAGGTGAGATAAACCTTCTCCCACATGAACACATCGAACAGGTCGGGATCGATGTGGCCGCCGAGCTTGAACTTGCCCAGGATAAAAAGCGACTCCGACAGCGTTTTGCCCTTTTTGTACGGCCGGTCCTTGGCGGTCAGGGCCTCGAAAATATCGGCGATACCCATGCAGCGTGCCTGCACCGACATCTGGTCGCGCGTGAGGCCGCGCGGATAGCCTTTGCCATCCATGCGCTCGTGATGGCCGCCCGCGTATTCGGGCACGTGCTTTAAATGCTTGGGCCACGGCAGCGCTTCCAGCATCTGGATGGTCACGTCGATATGATGATTGATGATCTGACGTTCGGCCGCGGTCAAAGTGCCCGCGCGAATGGTCAGGTTTTCGACTTCGTCGCTGGTCAGAAAATCGTTTTCATTTCCCGTCACGTCGCGCCAGCGGTATTTAGCCGAGGTCTCCTTAACGCGCGCGAGATCCTCGGGCTTCATTGCTTCGCTGCCGATGTTGCTGAAGCGCAGGAACTCGCGGTCCTCGTCGATGCGACGCAACTGCAATTCGAATTCCCGCGCGGCGGTATGCGCTGCCTGCCGGTCATTTTTTTGTTGCGCGTCCAACCGGACCTTCAAATAGGCGATTTCGGCATCGCGCTTGATCACTTCGAAGCGCGTATCGACGAGGTTGATACGGTCGAATATCGTGTGCAGTTTGGTCGCCTTGTCGACGACGTGCACCGGTGTCGTGACCTTGCCGCAATCGTGCAAGAGCCCCGCCATCTTCAATTCGTAGCGGTCCTTGTCGTTCAAGTTGAAATCTTTGAGCGGGCCGATCATGCAGTTGTTGACAGCTTCGGCGAGCATCATCGTCAGTGCCGGCACACGCGCGCAATGGCCTGCCGTATACGGCGACTTGTCGTCGATGGCGGCGTTGATGAGATTGATGAACGACTCGAACAGATTCTCCAGATGGTTGATCAGCAGCCGGTTGGTCAGCGCGATCGCCGCCTGGGACGCCAGCGATTCGGCCAGTTGCTGGTCTTCTGACGAGAAAGCGCACACCGCGCCGTTCGCCCGATCCTTGGCGTTCAACAGCTGCAGTACGCCGATAATCTCGTTTTCGTGATTCTTCATCGGCACCGTCAGGAACGACTGCGAGCGGTAGCCAGTTTTTTTGTCAAAATTCTTGGTCCCCGAAAAATCGAAACCCTCTTCGATATAGGCATCCGCGATATTGACCGACGTATCGTGGTGAAACGCATACGCGCCCACCATGGTGTTCACCGGCTGGCCGTCGGGCTGAAACAGGTTGATCGGCGGAAACGGGATCTCGGCGCCGGTCGTGCCGCCCAGCGCGATATTGAGCGTGTCGTTGCGCATGATTTCGAATTTCAGCGTGCGTTCATCGATCACGCGATACAGCGTGCCGCCGTCCGCATTGGTGATACTTTTCGCCGCCAGCAGAATCGCTTCCAGCAGGCGGTTGATGTCGGTTTCCTTGGACAGCGCAACGCCAACCTGGTTGAGCTGCTCGAGGCGCTCGAACAGGTTGGCGGAGTCCGGGGGTCGCTGCAGCTGGTTCATTGCACGGGGACTACTTGATACACACCGCGCGCACACACGCCATATCGGTCGTCCCCAGCAGGACTTTCTCCATGCCGTCCTGCTTCAGGGTGCGCATGCCCTCGTCGAGCGCGACGGCAACCAACTCGGCCACCCGCGCGTGCTCCTGAATGAGTTTCTTTATGGGGTCGGTGCCGATCAGAAGCTCATGCAAACCGACCCGGCCTTTGTAGCCGCCACCACCGCACGTCTCGCAGCCGACCGCCTTGTGAAACTGGATCTCGCCCTTTTCGTTGCCGAAGTCCTTGGTCCAATCCTGGATCAATTTTTCACGCTGGCCCTTGGCATCCTTCTTCCACGATTCGGTATTCATCAGTTCGGCGGAATACTCTTCAACAAACAGCTTCATTTCCTCGGCTGACGGCACGTACGGCTTCTTGCACTTGCCGCACAGCCGCTTGGCCAGGCGCTGCGCGAGAATGCCGAGCAGCGCATCGGCGAAGTTGAACGGGTCCATGCCCATATCGAGCAGGCGGATAATCGATTCCGGCGCGGAGTTGGTGTGCAGTGTGGCGAACACCAGGTGGCCCGTCAGGGATGCTTCAATGCCGGTGCCGACCGTTTCCTTGTCGCGCATCTCGCCGACCATGATGATGTCCGGATCGGCGCGCAAAAATGCCTTCATGGCGATGGCGAATGTCAGCCCCGCCTTGGGATTCATCTGCACCTGGCGCAGGCCGCGCTGCGTAATTTCCACCGGGTCTTCCGCCGTCCATATCTTCGTGTCCGGCGTATTAAGATAGCCGAGCACCGAATGCAGCGTGGTCGTCTTGCCGGAACCGGTCGGCCCGCACACAAAAAACAGACCGTAGGGCTTCTCAATGGCTTCCTTGCATTTGACGAGGTTGTACTTGGACAACCCCAGCTTGTCGAGTGGTATCGGCTCGCCGGCCGCGAGTATCCGCATGACGATGTCTTCGACGCCGCCTTGCGAAGGAATAGTCGCTACGCGCAGTTCGATATCGAGCGGGCCGAATTTCTTGAACTTTATCTTGCCGTCCTGCGGCTTGCGCCGCTCGGAGATATCGAGATCGCACATGATCTTCAGCCGCGCCGCGATCGCGTTGCGATAGGCGGCGGGCACCGAGATGTAATTCATCAGCGAACCGTCCTTGCGGAAGCGCACTTCTGTTTTGCCTTTGCCAGGGTAGGGTTCGATATGAATGTCGGATGCTCCCTGCTTGTATGCATCCACGATGATCTTGTTGACGAGCTTGACGACCTCGTTGTCCGACGCGGCCGATGCGACATCTTCGTTGGCGTCCTCCAGCGATTCACCGTCTTCGAGGCCCGACAGCAAATCACCAATATCGGTGCCGTCGTCGACGTTGCCAACGCCCGCCGAGGCGCCGCTGCCGCCGAAGAACAAATCGAGCGTAGCCGAAAATTCGCGCGCGCAGCATACGCGGTAAACGATTTTGCTTTTCGGATAGACATTGTTGACGACTTTCGAACCGCGGATCTTTTCAGGGTCCGTCGTCAATATCATGATGCCGTCCTTCGTCTCGTCGACGGGCACCCACAGGCTGCTATCGACGAATTCACGGCTCATGTTTTTCATCAGGTCCAGCGGCTTCACCCGATCGGCCTTGTGCGGCTCGTACGGCACGTCGAAGTAAGCGGCGAGCGCCTCGCCGATCGCGCTCAACTTGACTTGAAACTCGTCGATCAGCACGGTTTCGATGTCGAGATTCTTGCGCCGCGCCGAGCGCGTCGCCAGCTCGAGTTCCTCGGCGGAAATAACCGCGTTGGATACCAGATGGTCGTACTTTCCCTTGACTCCGGCCGCCGGTTTTTGCCGCTGGCGCGCGGCGATGGCGAGGGTTTCCGCCACATGGATCGCCCCCTCCTCCATCACGAGCGGGAACGACTGACCGTTCTTGGAATTGATGAGCTGGATGACGCCGATAAGCTCCTTGCTCTGCGCGTCGATGACCGGCGCCACCAGCATTTGCTTGGTCCGATAACCGGTTTTTAGGTCGACCTGCTTCAGGAAATTGAGCTGCGGGCTGTACGCCTTCAATTCCTTGTCGTCGTATACGTCCCGGATATTGATCAGCTTCTTGTGGACGGCGACGAAGCCGGCGATGCTTTGCTCGGCAATCGGCAGCTTCAAATCCTTGAACGAATTAAGCCCCGTCTTGACCTTCGACACGATGGAGGTCTTGTCTTCGCTGACCAGGTAAATCGTCAGGCGGTCGGCGTTGAAAAGTCCGCAGATGTCCTGGCTCAGCTCCAGCATGATTTCGTCGAGATTGCTGGTCGCGTGTATGCGGTTGGTGACCGACTGCAGGGCCTTCGAGAAGTTGAGCTTCTCCGCGAGGTTGTCCTGCGCAACCGGCTTGTTTTCGAGTACGGTACTCATGGCGGCTTAATCCTTCAGCTAGTATTCAGCTAGTAGTCACACCGAGACCAATTCGGGGCCGCGCGGCTGACCGGCTCCGCGCTCATAATTCGAAAATCTGGTTGTTCTCCAGCATGCGCGGCGCGAAGCCGCCGGCGCATTCCTGGATTTCCTGCATCGTGACTTCGACCTCGCCGGGCTTCAAGTGCGTGATGTAAATGTCCGCTTTGCGCTTGAGTTTCGCGAGCTCCGTCGCGAGCATGCTTGGACACAAGTGTTTGGACGCAATCGCGAGTTCGCGCTCACGGTTGCAGAACGCCGTTTCAATGATCAGGTAGCGCAGATTCTCGATCTTGTTGACTTCCAGCCACAGCGGATCGTGGCTCGTGGTGTCGCCGGTAAAGACCAGGCTCGCGCGTCCCGAATCCAGCCGGTAGCCGACCGCCGGCACCACATGATTGGCCGGCAACGGCGTCATTCTGCGCCCGTTGATTTCGACCGTTTTGCCCAGTACGACCGGTTCGTAGCGCAGAAAAGGCCTCTGCGCATCGGGTATCTGCGTGAAGTCGGGCCACAGTTTCCAGTTGAACAAATGCTGGCGCAGGATTTCGAGCGTCGGCTCTATGGCATGCACGGTGATCGGCCGGTCGCGCATCCAGCCAACCGAGTCGACCATGAACGGGATCGACGTCACGTGGTCGAGATGCGAGTGGGTCAGGAATACGTGATCGATGCGCGCCAGCTCGTCGATGCTCAAGTCGCCGACACCGGTCCCGGCATCGATCAGTACATCGTGATCGAGCAGCATCGACGTGGTGCGCAAGTCGCCGCCGATGCCGCCGCTGCAGCCGAGTATCCGAAGTTTCATCGAAGCCATTTTTTATTTCGTCTTGAACGTAAATGCACCATCCCAGCCTTGGCCGGGCGGATTCGCACGCAAGTATGAAATCCTTTCCACGAATGTCTGACTGTAGAGCATGTTGCCCGGGATCTGCTTCTGCAGATTGAAGAGCTGCAATTCCGCCTGATCCCAGTCCTGCGCGCGGTAAAGGCGCAAAAATTGCGTGTACAGCTTGATTTCCTCGAGCCGCGCCTTTTCGACCTTGCCCTGCATTCCAAACGGCTCGAATATCGCCACCGCCTCGTCCTTGCCCTTCACCCGCACGCGGTCGAGTTCGCGGAAAACGACATCCGGCACCGCGTTCTTGGTGCCCTCGCCGACTATGATATCAGCGCCATACTCCTTTGTGATGCCTTCAAGCCGGGACGCGAGATTCACCGCGTCTCCCATCACGGTATAAGCCGTGCGCAGCTTGGACCCCATGTTGCCCACGCTCATGCGGCCGGTATTGAGGCCGACCCCGATGCGGATTTCGGGCCACCCGCGGGACTGGAACTCGGGCTTCAGTTTCTTCAGTATTTCATGCATTTCCAGGCCGGCCAGGATGCCGTTGCGCGCATGCGCCGGATCGGCGAGCGGAGCCCCCCAGAAAGCCATGATGCAGTCGCCCATGAACTTGTCGACGGTGCCGCGATGTTTGTAGATCACCTCGGTCAGCGGCGTCAGAAATTCGTTCATCAGCTGCGACAACTGCTTGGGGTCGAGCCCCTCCGAGATGGTCGTAAAACCGCGCACGTCGGTAAAGAGCACGGTCATTTCGCGCGATTCGCCCTCCATCGAGAAACTCTCGGGGTTGCGCGCCATTTCGTCGACGAGCTCGGGCGGCACGTATTGACCGAACAGGCCGGTGATTTGCCGCTTGCCGCGCGTTTCTACAAAGTAGCCGTACGTCATATTGAGCGCAAACAGCAGCGAAATCAGCATCAGTCCTGACGCCAGCGGCAATACCAGATTGCCGACGTGGAACACGAGCAGATTGATGAACAAAACGCCGATGAGCACCGCTAGCGTGACGAGCAACGACTTAAGCGGATTAAGCAACGGCAGCAGCAGCGCCATGGCGAGCCCCGCTATCAATAACGAGATGAACTCAGCCCCGATCACGTACGGCGGCTTCTGCTTGATGTTGCGATCGAGCATGCCCGAGATCATGTTCGCGTGGACTTCAACGCCGGGATAAACCGACTCGACCGGCGTCGCGCGCAGGTCGAGCAAACCCGGCGCGGTGGTGCCAACCAGCATGATCTTGCCTTTCAGTTCCGCCACGTCTGTGCGTTCGTTCAGGACGTCGGTGAGCGAGACATACTTGTAACTTCTTTGTTTTCCCCTGTACGGGATCAATGCGGTTACTCGTTCGTCGACCGGCACCTTGATTTTTCCCACCTCAAGCCATTCGAGACCGGAGTAGCTCTTGCTCAGGATCAGTGCCTTGTCGCTCGGGTAGCCGGGCACCACACTTGGCGTTCCGAGCAGCATGCGCACCATTGCCAGCGACAGCGGCTCATAGTAACCGCCTTTGAATTCAGCCAGCATCGGCACGCGGCGCAGAATCCCGTCGTCATCGGGTTCAATGCTGAAGTGCCCGGCGCTGGCCGCCTGTTTTTGAAAGCCGGCCAGGTTGGCCGTGTACCCGGGAAAACTGAAAAAATCAATATTCTTGCCGGCAAAAGTCCCGGTGGGCAGCACGGGCGCCGGCAGTTGACCGATGACAGCGTCATTGTTGTTGAACGTGAAGCCGAGCACGATCGCGCGGTTCTGCATGTGGCCGGCGAATATTTCATCGTAATCGAGCTGCGGCTGGAGTTGCTTGAGAGTCGACTGAAAACCGGCGACGTCCTTGAGCTCTTTTTGCGCCAGTTGCTGCAGCACCTTGAGGCCCGAGCTTTCGTCACGTTCGGCGAACACCACGTCGAAACCGACGATCGCAATTTCATAATGATCGAACAGTTTGTCAAGCAGCGTGGCAAGCCGGTCGCGCGGCCACGGCCAGCGGCCCTCGCCGCCTTTCTCCTTTTCGGCAAGGCTCTTCTCGTCGATATCGAGTATGACGATGCGCGGATCGACCGTGCGCGGCATGGTCAACGCGAGACGCGTGTCGTAAACGATCGCCTCCAGGCGGTCGACCAGCGGTAGACGGTAATATTTTGCCGCGTGACCGAGAAACGCGAGCAGCAGGACCAACCCGAGGCCGATGCGAACGATATTTTTTTTCAAATCGCCTCCCGTGCCGCCGTTCGCCTCGATACGCTGGTCATGCTGTCCAGCGCAGCAATACCTGTGCCAGGCGCGTAACTAAGCCCCTGCATGAGGCGGAATGCTATTTTCTGTTCCGTCGCCGCGCCGGTGCGGGCGGACGATGCATAAATGGTTCACGGTTATGACGTGAGCTTGAAGTACGGCTGGCCGGTCGCGCCCGTGCGGGCGCAACCGTTAGCCATTCTTGAAAAAGAACTCCATTTTTACCCCGGCCAGTTCGATAACGTCGTGGTCGTTGAGTTGATGCGCCTGGGCATCGAGAGCCTTGCCGTTGATGACCGGGAATTTAGCGCCCTCGACGTGCGTGATGAAGTAACCGTGGGGCCGGCGCGTGATTACCGCGACCTGCACGCCGGGTTTGCCCAACGTGGTCAGATTCTTGACGAGTTCCAGTTCCTTGCCGGCCGACGGCCCGGTCAGGATTTGCACGGCGGCCAGTCTCTCGGCTAGCTTCGGCGCGGCCGCGCGCTGCGGTGGCGGCGGCTGACTCTGGGTCGTCGTTTGCGTAGCCGACGGACTGACCTGCGTATCGCCGAAACCACCGCCGCCCGGTCCAGGCATCTTGCCTATCGGCGCGCGCAACACCATCGTTTTCTCGAAGTCGGCGACCGACGCGGCGCCGGTCGGCGCTTCGCTCACGAATTTCAGCTTGTACTTGCCGATCTCGACGACATCGTTGGTTTGCAATATATGCTTCTTCACGGGGTTGCCGTTGACCAGCGTACCGTTCGTGCTGCCGAGATCTTCGAGGAACGAATCGTTCAGGATGGTCACGATCAGCGCATGCTCGCCGCTGACCGCCAGATTGTCGATCTGGATGTCGTTGTGCGCCTTACGGCCGATGGTGAAGCGTTCCTTGTCGAGCGGAACCTCCCGAATCACCGCGCTATCCAAACTCATGATCAACTTCGCCATGGCAATATCCCTGTAACCTTATTATCTAAACCACGCCTTGAATTTCGCAAACCACCCCGTGGGCACCGCGAAATCCTCTAGTATCCGCACCAGAATGACAGAAATATTGTCGCGCCCGCCGCTGTCGTTGGCGAGTTGCACTAACTGCTTTGCCGCGAGCGGCAAATTCGATTGCAGCGTGCTCAACGTCGAGTGAATGTCTTCATCCTGGACCATGTCGCTCAAGCCATCCGAGCACAGAAGATAGATGTCGCCGGGTTCCACATTATAAGTGTGGATTTCGGTCTCGACCTCGGGATCGATACCGACCGCGCGCGTCACCAGATTCTTGTTCTGCGAGTAGCGCGCCTGTTCTTTCGTGATCATGCCGCTGTCGATCTGTTCCTGCAGCAGCGAATGATCGCGCGTGACCTGCTCGAAAACGTCCTTGCGCAGCCGGTACAGGCGCGAATCGCCGATGTGGCCGACGGTCATGCGATTGTCGAAAAAAAGCGCCACCACGAGCGTGGTGCCCATGCCCGAGTATTGCGGCTGGCTTTTCGCGGTCTGGTAAATCGCGGCATTCGCCTTGGCCGAATTCTCGCGCACGAATTTTTCTGCGAGGGTCTCGCCGGACGCATCGATCGACTGCGGTTCGTGGCTGTCCAGGGCCTGCTTCATTTCGGTGGTCAGCATCGCCACCGCGATGCCGCTCGCCACTTCGCCTGCGTTGTAGCCGCCCATTCCGTCGGCCAGTACCGCCAGCCCGATTTCGGCGTCGGCGCCCATGCTGTCCTCGTTGTGCGAGCGCACCATCCCCGGATCGGTCGCGGTCGCGACTTCGAGTGCAGTTCCCAGGTTCACTATCATCGTCGTCAGATTCCGATGTCGACTACGTCGGATTTAATTGCGGCATCCGTGCCGGCGTCGGCCATGCACGCCCGGATGGCTTGCGCGAATTCGTCCCCGTTTTGAAAACGATCTTCGGGCTGCTTCGCGAGCGCCTTGTTGATAATATCGACCAGGCACGCGGGCAAGGCCGGATCGCGCGTCAGGATATCGACGTGAGGCTCGTTCGCGATCTTGAACATGAGTTGCGCCATCGAGTCGCCCTGGAACGGTAGGTAGCCGCAGCTCATCTGATACAACGTCACGCCGAGCGAAAATAGATCGGAACTGCCCTGGATTTTCTTGCCCGAAAGTTGCTCGGGCGACATATAGCTGGGCGTGCCCAGCACCATGCCGGTTTTCGTCTTCGAAGAGTCGGTGATGCGCGCGATGCCGAAGTCGGTAACCTTGACGGTGTCGCTTTCCAGCTCATACATGATGTTGGCGGGTTTGATGTCGCGATGCACGACGTTGTTGTTGTGCGCATACGAAAGCGCCTCGGAGACACGCGCGATGATACTCATGACTTTCGGCAGCGGCAGCAGGTTGTCCGGTTTGATGAACGGCGCCAGATCCTTGCCTTTCAGGAACTCCATCGCAATATAGGCGAGATCGTGCTCTTCGCCGGCATCGAATATCGTCACGATGTGCGGATGATTGAGGCGGCCTGCGGTCTCCGCTTCGCGGAAAAACCGGTCTTTGACGTCCTGCAATTCGTCGGCGTCGAACTCCTGCGACAACGCCATCGTTTTGATCGCCACCACCCGGCCGATTTTTGGATCTTTGCCGAGATACACGACGCCCATCGCGCCCTTGCCGAGTTCTTTTTCCACTTGATAGCGGCCGAGCATCGGTTTCTCGACGCCACCGCCGGGCAGTATTACCGTGCCGCCGGGATGCCCGCCGGTCCCGCCGAGGATGACCGTCTCGGACATCGCCTTGGCGCGCCCGACGCGTTCCGCGATATCCTTGAACTTCGGATTTTTCTCGGCGATGTACTTGAACGCGTTCTCGGCCTTGTTGAACTGACGTTTGCGCTCGAAGTCGAGCGCCAGGTTGTAGATCAGGTCGAGCACCGAATCGTCGGCCGGCAGTTTGCGGAAATAATCGAACGCGGTGTCGAGCTGGCCCTGACCCTGGTAGCCCAGGCCCAGCATGCGATGACTTTGCGCAAGGTCGACATCCGAGCGTGCTTTGCTGCGCTCGGTAACCAGGAAGCGCTTGGTGGTCAGCGCCAGATGCCCGACGACGAGCAACGTAACCGACGCCATCAACTGAATCCACAGCAACTGGGTTCCCATGAGCACAAAGTGAGCAACGAGCAGCAGGACGAACAGCGAGGCCGTGCAAATCGCGCCCATCCCCGCTTTGAGTTGCGGCAGCAAGCCGATCAGATAGGCCGCGACGAGCACAAACACGAGTTTCTCGACCCATACGCCCCACGCGGGCGCAATGAAAAAATCTTCCTTCATGATGCTTGACACCGAATGCGCGAGCGTTTCAACCGGCGCCATGCGGGGCGAAACCGGCGTGACCTGCGAAATTCCGAGCCCCGTCGCGGTGGCGCCGATCAGCACGATCTTATCCTGATACTTGGAGGCCGGAATCTTGCCGGTATACACATCAAAGAACGAATCGATCGGGAACGCGCGCTTGTCACCGGACTCGCTGTAAAAAAACGTATACATTCGTAATTCGGGATCGGTGCGCACGCGCAGTTTCCCGATCCGCACGTCTTCGCCCGGCTTGGGTTGCAGATCGGCTACCTGCAAATTCAAATATTTCGCGACCAGCATCAAGGACAGCGACGGGAAATACCGGTCGTAGTACCGCACGATCAGCGGCTCGGTGCGGATGGCGCCGTCGACGTCAGGCTGAGCGTTGAGGTGGCCAATGCCAACGGCGCTCGCAGCGAGCTCCGGTATCGGATAGGCGGGGTTTATTCCCGGCGGCGGGAGGACGTCGGCGTTTTTGTCCTTCATCGCAATGCCGTTCGCCAGAATGTTATCCGGCAGCGGCTTGTCAGGATTGCCCTGCGGCTCGAACGGAAACTGCTGAAACACCATCGGCAACAGCACGTTGTTCGATTTCTTGAAGCTTTCGGCGAGTCGCTGGTCCGTATTCAGCGCGCCGGCAGCCTCGGCGAGCAAGGCTTCGAGCTTTTCCGCTTCGGGATCGTGAGAACCCTTCAATTTCGAAGCCGCGTACGCCTCATTGATCTTGTTAATGTACGCGAGACCGGCGTCCACCTGAGGTTCGAAAAAAAATGCCGTATAGCCAATGGTTTTGGCTTTGGCGTTCGCGAGGATATCGGTCATCTTCGCGTGCACATCGCGCGGCCACGGCCAGCGCCCGATGTTCGCGATGCTTTGATCATCGATCGCGATGACCGCTATACGGTCGGAAGGCGTGCGCGACGCCGACCGCACACCCAGGTCGTAGGCCTTGCGCTCGAGGCTCTGGATAAGGTCGCCGCCGGACGCGATCAGTAACACGAGCGCGACCATCAACCCCAGAAACCAATCCGACTTCCAAAAGGTCAAACTTTTCATCCCTGTCCTGATTTTTATATTTTTATTCTAATGGGTTATCGCTGGAGACTGAAATATTTTACGGTATTTGCCGACAAGTATATGATTTTTTTCATAAGTGCGCTAGAAACGCCACCAAATTTCGTTAAACTGCCCGCAAAAACAGGGTCCTTTTGTTTGCGCTCGTCGATCAGACGTAAGCAATGGCCGTACCGAGCGTTGAAAGAGCCCATTAAGAAGGTCAGTAAGCACTTGCGAAACGCGTGATAAGCCTCCACAACAAAGTAAAAAAAGCCGCACTGGGCGGCTTTTTGCGGCGATTTTTGGTGTGCGTCAGGTGCCCAGCAGAGTACCGGCTGCTACGCCCCCCGTCTGGGCGATTTCTCCGCCGCTGAGCTTCTTGCCATCCTCGAAGCGCGCCTTCAACACCTCGACGACGCCGCCCTGGGCGGTCACTTTAAAACTTTGCGCCGATACATCGGTGACTTCGCCGATTTTCCCCGCGACGTCGGCGAATCGCCGGGAAACGATTTTGCGGGCGTCAAATATTTGCAACTTTTTGCCGTTGTGCGTCGTCCACGCGCCCGGTGCCGGGTTGCAGCCGCGAATCAGGTTATAGACGTGGTCGATGGGCTTGGCCCAGTCGATCCTCGCTTCGGCGGAGCGGCACCAGCCCTCATAGCTCGCCTGCGATTCGTCCTGCACCGCTTCCTTGTGCTTGCCGGCGACCACCAGATCGGCCGCTTCCAGCATCGCGCTCACGCCCAGCGGGAACAGGCGATCGAAATAAACCGTGCCGAGAGTGTCGTCGGCGCTGAGTGGCGTTTTCTTCTGGAGGATGACGGCGCCTTCATCCAGGCCGTCCGACGGACGAAATATGGTCAATCCCGTCTCGATTTCGCCTTTGATGATCGGCCAGTTGATCGAGCTGGGGCCGCGATACTTCGGCAGCAGCGACGGGTGGTACTGGATGGTGCCGTGACGTGGAATGGTGACGAGTTCCTGCGGCGCAAATTGCAGCACGAACGCCATGATGCCGATTTCCGCATTCGTGTCTTGCATTGCCTGAATAGCTTCCGGCGCGCGCAATGATTTGAACTGGTGAACCTTGATGCCCCGCTCCTGCGCCGCCGCGCGCAATGCGTCGGGGCGCGCGCCTTCCTTTTCCGGCGCGCAAAACACGGCGGCGACCGTGTCACCCCGCGCGAGAAACGCTTCGAGCACGGCTTTACCAAAATCCTGCTGGCCAATAATAGCAATTTTCATGTTTTCTCCCGGCAGGATTTCAGTGGAGACTAACGTTCGCGTCAGCGCACGTTAGGTCGAAACTAAAATCCTGCTGGCCAATAATAGCGATTTTCATACTGAACCTCCTATTTCTTCTTCGGCGGTGACGAGAACGCGCCTGCCGTTCTTTTCGCAACAATATCGGTGTCGCTCAAACCGAGCACTTCTTTGAGGATCTCGTCGGTGTGTTCGCCCAGCGTCGGTGAACGCTCTATCTTCGCGGGGGATGCCGACAGCTTGATCGGCATGCCGACGTTGTACCACTTGCCGCGTTGCGGGTGGTCGAGTTCGACCCACATGTCCCGTCCGCGCACGTGCTCGTCGGTGGCCAGGTCCTCGGTGCTCATGATCGGGCCGCAGGGAACGTCGAGCGGGTTGAGGATCGCCATCAGCTCGCGCTTGGTGTAGTTCTCCGCGAATTTGTTAATCAAGGTCCACATCAGTTGCTGATGCTTGCGCCGCTCATTGATGGTCGAGAACCGCGCGTCGGTGGCCAGATCGGGGATATGCACCTCGGGCCCGATGCGTTTGGCGAGCGCATCCCATACCGCCTCCTGCACGACGATGTAAAGCCAGTCATTGGCACCGTGCGGCTTGCAGTGAATCGCGTTGCCGAGTTGACCGCCGCCGGAATCGTTGCCAGCGCGCGGCACGTCTCCCATGTCTTTGTACGTCGGCACCGAATACTCGGGCAGGTCGCCGCGGGTCAGCCGCTGATGGTCGCGGAACTTTACCCGACACAGATTCATCACCCCGTCCATCATCGCAACCTCGACGTACTGCCCCTGCCCGCTCTTCTCCGCCTGGCGCAGCGCCGCCAGCAAGCCGATTGCGAGATGCAGGCCGGTGCCCGAATCGCCAATCTGCGCGCCGGTCACAAAGGGCGGACCGTCGGGAACGCCGGTGGTGCTCATCGCGCCGCCCATGGCCTGCGCGACGTTCTCGTACGCTTTGAAGTCGGCGTACGGGCCGCTCGAGCCGAAGCCTTTGATCGACCCCATCACGATCTTCGGGTTGATCTCATGGATTTTTTCCCACGTGAAGCCGAAGCGGTCGAGCACACCGGGCCCGAAGTTCTCCATGATGATGTCGCATTTCTTGAGCAGCTCGACGAACACCGCCTTGCCCTCGGGGTTCTTCATATTCACCGTAATGGACCGCTTGTTGCAATTCAACATGGTGAAATAAAGGCTGTCGGCATTCGGCACGTCGCGCAACTGGCCGCGGGTCGCGTCGCCGGCCGGATTCTCGAACTTGATTACGTCTGCGCCCATCCACGCGAGCAACTGCGAGCACGTCGGCCCCGCCTGCACGTGGGTCATGTCGAGAATTCTTACGCCTTTTAATGCTTCCATAGGTTTCCTCTCAATGCGGTTTTTCGGCGGCCCGTGAACGGCGTTTGCGGCCGTTCGACGGGACGCCTGCTTGAGCGGCGCGCGTTGTCGCGTCCGCTCCTGGCGCTATTTCTTTTTGGCGCTTTGCGGGTTAAGGCTCGTGATGCGGCCGCTTTCGGTGCCGGCGGTTTCGTCGATGACGGCGTTGATGAGCGTCGGCTGCTTCGAGCGGATGGCTTCTTCCATCGCCTTGCGCAACTCGGCCGGGGTCGTCGCGTGCGCACCGACACCACCAAACGCCTCCATGAGTTTGTCATAGCGCGCACCCTTGACGAACACGGTGGGCGCCACATCGGGACCGCCGGTCGGGTTCACGTCCGTGCCCTTGTACACGCCGTTGTTATTCATCACCACGATGCACACCGGCAGGTTGTAGCGGCAGATGGTCTCGACTTCCATGCCCGAGAAGCCGAAGGCGCTGTCGCCCTCGACTGCGATAACCTGCTGCTTGGTAACCACTGCGGCGGCGACGCAGTAGCCCATCCCGACGCCCATGATGCCCCAGGTGCCGACGTCGATGCGCTTCCTTGGCTTGTACATGTCGACGATGCTGCGCGTGAAGTCCAGCGTGTTGGCGCCCTCGTTGACGAGCATCGCGTCAGGGTTGGCTTTGACGATGTCACGCACGACGTTCAGCGCACTGTGGAAATTCATCGGCGACGGGTTCTTCGCCAGCGTCTCCGCCATCTTGGCCACGTTCTTCGTCTTGCGCTCGTTGATGGCGTCGAGCCATTCCGCGGGCGGTTTCGTCCAGCCGGCGCCCGTAGTTGAGTTAATCGCCGCGAGCAGCGCCGAGACGCATGAGGCAATGTCGCCCACCA
>JBKJMN010000398.1:0-15662 GCA_046596405.1 Burkholderiales bacterium | reverse complement strand
TCAGGACTAACGAGTCACGGCGCCTCATTGTCGAAAGTCCCTTGCTTGGAATGACTAAGCAGCGGGACTTTCTTCTAGCCCTGAGCCAAAATCGTGACAGCGCATCACGCGTTTCATTAACTTAGGCACTCTTATGGCAGCCGACGCGAACAACCTGATCTGGGTCGACATGGAAATGAGCGGCCTCGACCCGGCGATCGAAAAAGTGCTCGAAGTGGCGATAGTTGTCACCGATACGCATCTCAATACGGTGGCCGAAGGGCCGGTAATCGTCGTGCATCAATCCGCCGCAATTCTCGACGCGATGGATGCATGGAACAAGAGCACGCACGCGAAATCGGGGTTGATCGAACGCGTAAAAGCCTCGCGCACGGACGAAGCAGCGGCGGAACGCTCGCTGGTCGAATTCCTGAAGCAGCATGTGCCTGCGGGCGTATCCCCGCTATGCGGCAACTCGGTGCATCAGGACCGCCGCTTCATGCTCAAGTACCTGCCGGCATTCGAAGCGCATTTTCACTATCGCAATCTCGACGTCAGCACCCTCAAAGAACTGATGCGGCGCTGGCGACCGGAACTGGCGGCGGGGATGACCAAGCACGGCCGGCACGAAGCGCTGGCGGACGTTTACGAGTCGATCGACGAGCTCAAATATTACCGCGAGCATTTTCTCCGGCTGTAACGCACGGCATCTCTCCGGCAAATGAAAAATAAGCTTGGGGTTCTATTCCCTTGGTATTTCCAACCAGCTAAGATTTGACCTGAGCCTCGACGTAGCGCTGCGCGAACGAGGCAAGAACAACGGCCAGCGAGCCTTGGCGCCCCGTACGCGACGTAGGAGCGGAAAGACATGAACCGACGCTTCACGGCCTGGACATCCAAGCCGCATCTGATGGCGGTGGCCGTCGCCGCGTGTTTCGCGTCGCCTGCCGCCTGGGCGGCTCAAGCGGTCCTGCCGGCGGGCGGGGTGGTAAATTCCGGGCTGGTGTCGCCGTTTGCGTATAAAGACAACACACTTACCATCACCAGCCAGAGCAATGCGAGCCTCAACTGGCAGACGTTCTCGATCGGCCCGAATGGCAAGGTAAATTTTGTGCAAGCGTCGGCGGCTAATGCCGTGCTTAACCGGGTGGTCGGGACCGATCCGTCGATGATACTCGGCGCGCTGCAGTCGAATGGCCGTGTGTTTCTGATCAACCCAAACGGGATTTTGTTCGGCGCCGGCGCGCAGATCGATGTCGCGGGACTCGTTGCCTCCACGCTGAATCTTTCCAACGCCGACTTCGATGCGGGACGGATGCGATTCATCGCAACACCCGGTGCCGGCAGCATCGTCAATCGGGGCGCCATAACCGCAGCACCCGGCGGCAACGTCTATCTGGTCGCTCCCAATGTCGAAAATCACGGCATCATCACCAGCCCGCAGGGCGAAGTTGTCCTGGCTGCGGGGAAAAGCGTCGAGCTCGTCGCTGCGGGTACGCCAAACCTGCGCGTGCAGATCGATGCGCCTGATAACGAAGCGCTCAATGTCGGGCAGATTATCGCCAACAGCGGGAGGATTGGCGTTTACGCCGGCCTGATCAGGAACAGCGGCGAGATACGCGCCGACGGTGTCGTGACGGGCGCGGGTGGCGCAATCCTGCTGAAAGCCACGCGCAACATTACGATCGACACGGGCGCTGCATTGAGCGCGAACGGCAACGGTGCCGCCACCGGCGGCAGCGTCGCGTTGCAGGCCGGCGATACGACGCTCGTGTCAGGCTCGATCGAGGCGACGGCGGCTGAAGGTGCCGGCGGATCAATTCAGTTATTGGGCAATCAGGTGGGCGTGATCGAGCGGGCGGTAGTGAATGCTTCCGGCGGCAGCGGCGGCGGCTCGATACTTATCGGGGGTGACTACCAGGGCAAGAACGAAAATATTAAAAACGCGCGGGCAGTCTATCTGGGCAATGAAGCCCGTGTAATGGCGGACGCCACCCGCCGAGGCGACGGCGGCAAGATTATTTTGTGGTCGGACGAAGTGACACGCGCGCTCGGCACGCTCAGTGCGCGCGGCGGACTGCTGGGCGGCAATGGCGGTTTCGTCGAAGTCTCCGGCAAGCAGTGGCTGGACTTTCGCGCGAACGTGGATACATCCGCGCCACGCGGTGCAACGGGCGTGCTGCTGCTCGATCCGAAGGACCTCGACATCAACGATGCCGGCGGGGCAACTTACAATCCGGGCGTCAACAACCTGTTCGCGAACAATTCGGGCGGCACGTCCGTCATACTCGCGAGCGGCGCAGGCTCGGTGAGCGCCCAGGTAGCCAACGTCGTATTGCAGGCGAGCAACGACATCACCTTCTCCAGCCCGGTAAACATTGCCAATGCCGGGACGACCCTGACTGCCGCGGCCGGCCGCGCGATCAACATCAACGCCAACGTTGCGACCAACAATGCCGACATCAAGATGCTGGCGAACGAAACCACCGCTAACGGCGTGGTCGGGACCGACCGCACGGCCGGCGCGGGCGGTATCAACATGGCAGCGGGCGTGACCGTGAGCGCGGGCACCGGCAACATTTTTTTCACGGTCGGGACGGGCGCCGGCCATGGCGGCGCCACCACGGCGAGCGACCTCGTCTTCGAGAACCTCAGCGCCGCCAACGTCAGCATCATCAACGACAATCTCAACGGGGGCAGCAAGATTCTGCGCGGTTCGGCGAGTTCGCTCATCAGCGCTACGGGCTCGGTGTTCATGGAGCTGGAGTTCGCCAATGGCGCGGCCGACAGTATTGGCGCCTCCGGGGCGCCGATTCGCGTGAGTACACCCGTAATCGAAGCTCACTCCCACAATGCCAGCGGCGGAATTTTCATCGACTCGCCAAACGCCGGCAATCTGCAGATCGGCGGCGTGCCCGCCAGCATTTTTTCGGGGCTGGTGCGCGGCGTGCAGGCCGTGTCCGGCGGGCCGGTAGCGATCACGGTGAATGGCAATCTCACCCACTTCGCGGGCACCGCGGGCTGCGGCCTCACCGGCGGCACCGGCGGGCCGATCTGCGGGAAGGCGGCGGGCGGCGGCATCACGTTGTCCGCGGCCAATATCGGCGCGTTCGGCAATGCGATGGATGTGGACGCCGGGTCCAACCTGGTGAGCGCCACGGCATCCACCGGCAGCATATTTTTGAACCAGCTGTCGGGCAATCTGCTGACCAGCAAGTATGCGTTGAGCGCAGCCGGCGCGGGGCAAACGCTGGCGTTGACGGCGGCCGCCGGTTCGATCACTGTCGACTCGACCGCGGGATTTAGCGCCAACACGGCAGACGATAACTTCAGCCTGACTGCGACTGGAGGACCGATAGCCTTCACCGGAGCAACGACCCTCACGGCCGCGAGCGCAACGCTCAGCACTACGAGCGGTATCACCAGCGGCACGGCAGTAGCTGACATAGATACCAGCGCCGTAAACGGGGCGGTTAACCTGACTGCGAATGCCGGCGCGATCGGCAGCATTCTGAATCCGCTTGCCGTCAGAACCGGAACCGGACTGGTTAGCGCAGCCACTCTGGGCGCCGGCGGCCTCGGGGATATATCCATCGCTTCGCCGGCCTCGCTCCGCGTGGGCACGCTCTCCACCGCGGCGGGCAGCACGCAGACCGTCACTGTGAGCACCACGGGCGGCGCGAGCGACCTCACGCTCACGACATCGCCGGTTCTTAACGACACCGTCACGCTCAGTGCCGGCCGGGATCTCGATTTCAACGGACAAGTGCTATCCACCGGAGCCGGCACGACCGCGACGCTGGCGGCGGGCCGCGATGTGCTCCTGCGTGGTGGCATCACCGAAACGGCGGGCGGTCTGGGTGTGACCGTCAACGCCACCAACGGCGTGCGCACCGGGGCGGGGGCTACGTTCACTCTCAACGGCGCCGGCGCGGGCGTCACGCTCTTGGTCAATAACGCCAAGGTCTGGAACAACGACGGCACGGTAAACCTGCAGGGCGTGAGCACGATCAGATTGCCCAACGTCAGCGGCTATGCCAGGTTCAGCAATAACGCGGGCGCGACGTTCAATACCAGTTCGACCGCGGGCTGGTCATTCCTGAGCGATTCCGGCATACAGGGCGGCATCCTCGATAACGCCGGCGTATTCAACGTCAACAATTCGACGAGCTGGGAAGCGGCGTTCACGAACCTGGCCACAGGCACCCTGAATCTCGCCAGCGGGAAATCGATTTCCATGCAGAACGGTCAGGCGCTGGCAGGCGCCGTCGATCTCGGCGCGGGCGCGACACTCTGGGTCTCGGAACGCCACGGCACGAACGCGGCTTTTAACAATACGACCATCACCGGCACCGGCACGGTGCTGGTGCAGGCGGGCGCTGCCCCGGTCGCGGAGTTCAGCAGCGTCAACGCGAGCGGTATCACTCTTCAGGTGGGCGCGGGCGGCACGGCGAACATACTCGCGGGCAGTTCGACGTTCGGCGGGCTCAACGTCGCCGCTGGTACGTTTCGCCTTAACAACGCAACGTTCGTACAGGCCGCCGGCAACCTGACCGTGCCCACGGCGGGTGTGTACATCGGCAACACCGGCTTCACTGCGACCAGCGGCAACCTCATCTTCAACGGCGGTACCGTCGTCGGCGGCGGAACGGGGATCACGCTGGCGGGCGCGGGTAGCGCGAAATTCAACGCTGGCGTCGTCAACCTGAATATGCCGATCACCGCCAACCTGCCTGTCACAGTGAGCGGCGGCACTGCTAACTTCAATGGCGCGACCAACACGTTCAACAACGGCGGCAGCGTCAGTACGGGGACATTGAACGCGGGCGGCGCCACGACCATAGCAGCCGGGCTGTTCGACGTGACCGGTGGAACGTTCAACGCGGGCGGCGGCACGGTCAACGTCAACGGTACCTTCCACGCCGGCGGCGGCGCCATCAGCGCCGGCACCATGAATGTGAATGCGGGCGGGTTGCTCTACGGCGGCGGCAGCATCACGGGTAATGTCATCAATAATGGCACCGTAGGTCCGGGAAATTCCCCCGGTACGCTCACGATAATCGGCAACTACACGCAGGGTGCCGGTGGCACGCTGGCCGCCGAACTTGGCGGCACCACCGCAGGAGCCACCTACGACGTGCTCAACGTCACGGGCACCGCGACGCTCAACGGCACGCTGGCTCTGTCATTGTTCGGCGCCTACACCGGCACTGCTGGCGACCTTTACACGCTGATCAATGCCGGCACCGTCAGCGGGACGTTCTCCAGTCTTGCAGTGCCCGCGGGCTACGTGTTCACGCAGAATTATCTGCCGGGACAACTCGACGTACTGCTAGGCACGGTCGGTCTCGCGGGCACTGCCGGTTCAAGCGCTGGCACGGGCGGTTTTTCAAACGATCTCCTGAGCGCGCTGGACCGATCGTTGATAAAGACCTCGCGGATCGATAAAAAAGAGCAGGAGACCGATCCCGATCCCGATGACTTCATGTGCCGGGAATAAGCGCACATGAAAATGCCTGGTTTTTGCGGTAGCGAATTTTGGCGGCGCCTGCCGATGCTGTGCGCTTTGGTCGCTGGATTCGTGGTCGCGCACGCCGCGTGGGCGCAACCGGCTGGACGCGTCGATGCAACGCACCGCCTCGTCTGGCTGCAAAAACCGGACGGTACGGTCAACCCGGTGGCCGAAGGCGCATCGTTCGAGACCGGCGACACGATCTCGACCGGACGCGCCAGTTCCGCGCGATTGGTGTTCGCGGACGGCGGCGAAATCATGTTGCGGCCCGATTCACAACTGCGCATCGAACGCTACGGCTACCAGGTGGAAACTCCGCAGGCCGACAATGCATTTTTTCGCCTGCTCAAAGGCGGCATGCGGGCGGTGACGGGCCTGATCGGCAAGCGCGGCAATCGGGACGCTTACCGCGTTGGCGCCCTGACCGCCACCATAGGTGTGCGCGGCACCGACTACACGACGCGCATCTGCGGCGACGACTGCGCCGAAGAATCCAGAAAAATTCCACCGACCGACCGCACGCCGGTGCAAATACCCGCGGCTCGCCTGGTGTCCGCGCAGGGCCGCGTGATCGCGATCAACGCGAAAGGCGTTGCGCGCGATCTGGAGCAGAAAAGCGCGGTCTACCAGGGCGACACCGTGCGCACTGCGCCCGGCGGCTACGCCATCCTGGTATTCCGCGACGAAGGGCGCATGACGCTCGCCGCTGACACGGCGTTCACGGTCGAACAATTTCGTTACCAGCAAGTGCGGCCCGAACAGAACTCGGTGGTGTTCCGGCTGCTGCAGGGCGGACTGCGCTCGATCACCGGACTGGTCGCGAAGCGCAGGCCTGACGCTTATCGGATCAACACCGTGACGGCGACGATAGGCGTGCGTGGAACCGAGTTCGGAATTGATATTGACTGGAGCAATACCAGTGTCGAAGAGTTGTTACAGTTAGTGTTAATGCAGGGGGCCGCCCTGGAGTCCGAAATCACCAGGGACCTGCTAAAACAGATGGCTGCGGCCAACGAGGAAAAAGAGGCGCTGCGGCAGAAAGCCAGCGATGGCAAGACCCGCAGTGGCCTGCTCGTGCATACATGGGACGGCAGCGTACTGTTAGATACGCCCGCAGGTCGCTTCGAATTGAGCAAGGATAAAACCGCCGTGATCGTGAGCCCCGACGGCAGGCCGGTGTTCTTGCCTGGCGTGCCGTCGTTGTTCAATGACAACAGGCTGCCACCGCCCGACAAGATCGACGTCGACATGAAGGATTTGTTTGTGACCACGCCGGACAAATACGACCCCGGTCTCTACGTTTACGTGCGCGACGGTAAAGTCCAACTGACGGACGGCGGCAAAGAGGTGATCATCGACCCGGGCGAGGGCGGATACGTTGACGGCAAGGGCGGACCGCCGCGCAAGATCGATGCGCCCCTGGCGCTCAAGTACGATCCGTGGCTGCAGCCGACACGCAACATCTGCCGGTAAGAACAGTGCGGGGTGCGGGATTCACCGTTTACCAGCACACCGGTGAGCCGCTATCTTTTATTATTGGTTCTGTATTTCCGGGACTAGTCGAATTCCTTAGCGTCCATCCTCACCCCCGACCCCTCTCCACGGATGGCGAGGGGAGCTGCGAGTTTCCTTCTCCCGCGGGTAGAAGGGACAGGGATGAGGGTCGGCGTGCTTTGCGGTTAAAGCTGTTCTAGATGGACCAAAACCCCAATCCGCACAGCAGCGGCGGCAAAATCATGCTCATGATCGCGTGGGTGCTGATCATGGGCGGGCTCTACTGGTATTTCAGCGACTGGCAGACGCGCGATGCCAACCCGAATCCGGCGAGCGTGATCGACGTGCAGCGCGGCGATTTGACGCTTACGCGCAGCCGCGCGGGTCATTACGTGGCCGACGGCGAAATCAACGGCCGCCGCGCGACTTTCCTGCTCGATACCGGCGCGACCTGGGTGGCGGTGCCGCTGTCGCTGGGACGCGAACTCGGCTTGAAGTGCGGCGCCGCGGTCACGCTGCAGACCGCGAACGGGGCGTCGGAAGGATGTCAGACGCGGCTCGCGCGCGTGCGGCTGGGGCCGCTCGAGCTTGCCGACGTCGGCGCCGTCATGGCGGGCGGACTGGAGCCCGGGGTCGTGCTGCTCGGGATGAGTTTTCTGAAACGCGTCGAATTCACGCAGCGCGGCGACCAGCTTATCCTGCGGCAGTAATTTCCCGCTTCATTCCAGCTTGATTTCCCCGTCGAGCGTGATATCGAGGCCGACCGCGTCGATCTTGAGCTGCATGCGCGCCGGAAAAGTTTCGTTGCCTTTGAGCTTGCCCTCGGCAATCGCCTTCGCGACCGCACGTTCGATCTCGGCTTGCGAGCGCACGCCGACGGTTTTCAAAAACTTGCGGATGCTCATGTTGAAGGCTTCTTCGTTCATCGTTGCTCTCCTTGCTGCAGTCAGTTGTCGCGATGGGCTTTGTAGAAATTGACGAGGCCGTTGGTTGAAGCGTCGAAGTCGGCAACCGGGTCTGCGTTCTCCAGCACGGGCAGAATGCTCACCGCCAGGCGCTTGCCGAGTTCCACCCCAGGCTGGTCGAAAGCGTTGACGCCCCAGATTGCGTTCTGTACGAACACCTTGTGTTCGTACAGCGCGAGCAGAAAGCCGAGCGTGCGCGGCGTCAGCTTTTCGATCAGGATGGAATTGCTCGGCCGGTTGCCGGGAAAGCCGTCCGCCGGCGCACCGTTCATCAAGGCGGCGGTCTGCGCGAAAAAATTGGCCAGCAATATGGCATGCGACGCGCGTGCTGCATGGTGGGGCTCGCACGCGGCGATGAAATCGGCGGGAATCAAACGCGTGCCCTGGTGCAGCAGCTGAAAGAACGAATGCTGTGCATCGGTGCCCGGCGCGCCCCAGATGATGGCGCCGGTATCGAAGTCGACGGTAGCGCCATCGCGCGTCACGCGTTTGCCGCTCGACTCCATGTCGAGTTGCTGCAGGAAGGCCGGCAACAGCGCGAGCGATTCGTCGTACGGCAGCACCGCATGCGAGGCGGCACCGTGAAAATTGTTATACCAGATGCCGAGCAGCGCCAGTATCACCGGCATGCTGCGCTCGAACGGCGCATCGCGAAAGTGCGCGTCCATCTCGTGCGCGCCCTGCAGCAACTTCTCGAAGTTATGCATGCCCACGTTGAGCGCGATCGGCAGCCCGATGGCGGACCACAGCGAATAGCGCCCGCCCACCCAGTCCCAGCACGGAAATATGCGATCTTCGGCGACGCCGAATTCGGCGGCCAGCTTGACATTGGCGGTGAGTGCCACGAGCTGGCCCGCGCCCGTTGCTCCGCCCAGCCAGTCGCGCACGATGCGAGCATTGGTCAGTGTCTCCAGCGTCGTGAAAGTTTTCGAGGCGACAATGGCGAGCGTGGTCGCGGGAGTGAGCGGCGCCAGCGTCGTGTAGACGGCCGCCGCGTCAACGTTCGAAACGTAATATACGCGCGGGCCGCCGTTCGCGTAGGGGGCCAGCGCGCGCGTGACCAGCGCGGGGCCGAGATGCGAGCCGCCGATGCCGATGTGCACGACATCGGTAAATTTCTTGCCGTCGCGGCCGCCGATCGTACCCGAGCGCACGCCGTCGGTAAATTCGCGCATGCGCGCCAGGGTCGCGTGGACCAGCGTGTTGACGTCCACGCCGTCGACCGCGAGCGCGCGATTGTCGCGTAAAGCGGTATGCAGCACCGGCCGGTTCTCGCTAATGTTGATTTTGGCGCCGCCGAACAGGCGCTGCATTTCGTCACCGAGCCCGCGCTCGCGCGCCAGCGCCACGAGCAGGCGCATGGTTTCGGCGTTGACCAGATTCTTCGAATAGTCGAGCAGCACGCCGCCGTGGCGCAGCGAAAAATGCGTGAAGCGCTGCGGGTCGTCGCCAAACATCCGCGGCAGGCTCGCGTCGGCCGTGGCCTGCCTGTGCGTTTTGAGCGCCTGCCATGCAGGTGATAGGGCGAGTGTCGACATGTGGGCGAATGAGGACGGCAGCGAGAGTGCTGCCGCGCGCCCGATTTTACTTGCTTTCAAAGCGCGCGCCCAAGTTCGCTAGAATGGACCACTCATGAGTGACGTACTGCAGGCATTGGGCAATGCATTCCGCAGCGTGCTGCATCCGCGCATGCTGACCTTGACGATCTGGCCGATGCTCATCGCGCTGGCGCTGTGGATCGGGCTGGCGTGGTGGCATTGGGATAGCTGGTCGCGCTGGCTGGAAGCGTTGATCACGGGGTCCGCCGCCGCCCAATGGCTGTCGCAGCGCACGCTGGCCATCATGGCGCACTATTCCGCGTGGCTCCTGTTGTCGCTTTTGATCGCACCTATGATCCTGCTTACCGCGGTGCTGATCGCGGCGGTGCTGGAAATGCCGCTGATCGTCAGCTTCGTGGCCACTCGCCACTATCCAGCGCTTGAAAAAAAGCGCGGCGGCACCGTCCTCGGCAGCAGTCTCAACGCGCTGCTTGCAGTGCTGGTATTCGCCGGGCTGTGGATCGTAACGTTGCCATTGTGGCTGACCGGCGTTCTGATACCGGTGCTGCCACTGGTGCTTGGAGCGTATCTCAATCAGCGGTTGTTCCGGTATGACGCGCTGTCAGATCACGCCAGCGCCGGGGAATACAAAGCGATACTGGAAGCGGGTTGGGGCCGGATGTATATGCTGGGATTTCTGCTGGCGCTGCTTTACTACGTGCCATTGCTCAACCTGCTGGTGCCGGTGTTGAGCGGGCTGGCGTTTACGCATTTCGGGCTGGCGCGTCTTGCCGAGATGCGGAGGGAGGAGGGGGGGCGTTAGGGTTGAGGTGTGAGGTGTTAGGCCTTCGTAAGCTTGCGGATTCCGGTAGCAACATCGTTAGAAATGAAAAAGCACGCAGCGGGGCTGCGTGCTTTTACTTTTGGGTTGTTTTTTTTAGGCGAGCCCTTCAACGGGCTCAGGACAGGCTTGGCGGTTTAGATTTTCCGCCTCACTCCTCACGCTTTCAATGCATGCGCTCGTAGACCGCGGCGATGCCCTGGCCGCCGCCGATGCACATCGTGACCAGCGCGTACTTGCCGCCGATGCGCTCCAACTCGTAGAGCGCCTTGATGGTGATGAGCGCGCCGGTCGCGCCGATCGGATGGCCGAGACCGACCGCACCGCCGTTGGGATTGGTTTTCTTCGGATCGAATTTGAGATCGCACGCCACGGCCATCGCCTGCACGGCGAATGCCTCGTTCGCTTCGATCACGTCCATGTCGCTCACCTTGAGTCCGGCTTTGTCGAGCGCGATCTTGCTCGCCGGCACCGGACCTATGCCCATGATTTTCGGATCGACGCCGGCAAATCCGTACGACACCAGGCGCGCCATCGGCTTCAAGCCCTGTTTTTCGGCCGCGGATTTTTCCATCATCACGATCGCGGCCGCGCCGTCGTTGATGCCCGATGCATTGCCGGCGGTTACCGAGCCGTCTTTCTTGAACACGGCGCGCAGTTTCGCCATGCCTTCAAGTGTCGCATCCGCGCGCGGGTGCTCGTCCTTGTCGAAGAGCGTCGTGCCTTTGCGCGTCTTCAGCTCGACCGGCATGATCTGGTCTTTGAAATAGCCTTTGTCGATCGCGTTCACCGCGCGGCGATGGCTTTCGACCGCGAACTCGTCCTGCTGCTCGCGGGTGATCTTCCACTGCGTCGCAATATTTTCGGCGGTGATGCCCATGTGCGTGGCGTCGAACGGATCGGTCAGCGCACCGACCATCATGTCGACTACGTTGCCGTCGCTCATGCGCTGGCCCCAGCGCAGCGTGGGCATCAGATAGCCTCCCCGGCTCATCGATTCGACGCCGGCGCCGACGGCGATGTCGGCGTCCCCCAGCTTGATCATCTGCGCGGCGCTGATGATGGCCTGCAACCCGCTGCCGCACAGCCGGTTTACGGTCAGGGCGGTGGTTTCCTGCGGCAGCCCCGCTTTCATGCACGCGACGCGCGACACATACATGTCTTTCGCTTCGGTGTGGATCACGTTGCCCAGCACCAAGGTGCCGACGGTCTGCGGATCGACTTTCGCGCGCTTGACCGCCTCGCGTATGATCTGGCCCGCGAGTTCGGTCGGGGCAAGATCTTTCAGTGCGCCGCCGTAATCGCCGATCGCCGTGCGTGCGCCGCTCAATACGACCACTTCACGTTCGTTGCTCATCGTGCTCTCCTTCAAACCGTTGGTTGCGCTGCGGGTAACCCGCCCGGGCGGACCGGGAAACGGGGCTGCCATTTTACGCCCGCACCGAGGGCGGTGTCGAGAATCGCGCCGCCGGTCAGTGACGCGTCGCGCGCGCGGCCACGGGCGCCGCCGCGAACAGCGCCGCCACATCGACGCCGTCGAAACGGTAGCGCTGGTTGCAGAATTCGCAGTTGACTTCAACCTCGCCGCGCTCTGCGACGATGCTCTCGACTTCGGCACGCCCCAGCATGTGCAGCATCGTGGTCACGCGCTCGCGCGAGCACGTGCAGCGGAATTCGACCGGTCGCGCCTGGAATAAGCGAATGTCTTCCGCTGAATACAGCCGCCGCAGAAGTTCGGGCGCCGCGTGCGCGGCCAATTCCTGCGGCGTGAGCGAGGCGGCGAGCAGCGTGGCGCGCTGCCACGTGTCGCTGTCCGCGCTCGCGCCGCCGGGCAGCTTTTGCAGCAGCAGGCCGGCCGCACGCTCGGGCTGCGTCGTGAGCCACAGGCGCGTTTCGATCTGCTCGGATTGCAGCATGTAGCGTTCGAGCGCTGCGGCGACGTTCGCGCCGGCGAGTTCAACCACGCCTTGATAGCCCGGCCGCCCCTGGCCCGGATCGAGCGTGATGGCGAATTTGCCGTCGCCGACCAACGCGCTCAGGTCGCCGCTCTCGGGCACCTGCGACCATTTCGCCGTCGCGCGCATGTGATGATCGCTCGTGCACTCGACGACCAGCAGGCTTATTGGACCGTTGCCCTGGATCTGCATGATCAGCGTGCCGCCAAATTTGAGCGTGGCGGTAAGCAGCGCGGCGGCTGCCAGCATGTCGCCGAGCAGCGCGCGCACAGCCGGCGGGTAGTCGTGGCGTTCGAGTACCGCGCGCCAGGTCGCGTCGAGATGCACGATTTCGCCGCGCACCGGCGCGTGCTCGAACAGGAAGCGTTGAATGCTGTCGGTCATGGCTGATAAGAGTGCCTAAACAATGAAACGCGCGATGCGCTGCCCCGATTTTGGCTTAGAACGCGAAGCAAGCCACAACGCTTGGTCATTTTAAGCTAGTGGCTGGCGACGATGCGGCACTCTAAGACAGCGGCGCGACGCGAAAATTTCCCGCGCACGTTGATTCCCGCATGCGCGCAGGTGAAGTGGAGTGTTCGCGGCGGGCCGGTGCCGGCCAGGGCTAGCGCGCGGCCGGCTTCTTGATCAGCGCGTAGAGCCGGTAGCGTTCCAGCTTGTCGCCGGGACGCGCGCCTTCCCATACTTTGCGCCAGGGGCCCAACGGTACATGCTCTTCGTTCGTAATGCCCTGCACGAGCGTGAAGTCGCAATCGTCGCGCTTGCGCCCGGGCACGTCGAGGCGCCAGGTTATGATGTTGGCGAAGTAATGCAGCATCGCGCGCTGCGGCTCGCCCAGGTTGCGGCTCGCGATGCAAGTATATTTCGGCGGCAGCGCGGTCTGCATGTCCGCGATCGTCGCGCGGTAACTCTTGCCGGCATCGATCCAGCCGACGAACAGAATGCCGAGCAAGCCCCAGATCATCGTCATGGTGGCAGCCCAGGCGATCACCGGGCGCTCGCGGATTTTCTGCAGCCGCGCGATCAGCGCGACCCAGCCCGCGGTGTAGAGCGCGCCGAGCACGAACGGCAGCCATTTGAAGCCGGTCGCGTAGCCCGGCTGTAAATCGAGCAAATGGTCGTGCAGCTTCGGCGGCATGCTCAATTCGAGCGCACCCCAGTAAAACCATGCGGTCACGATGAACACGCCGCCGCCCATCAGACTGAACCAGTAGATCAGGTTGGCGGCGCCGCGGCGCAGCGTGTCGGTCGCCGGGGTCGCCAGCAAGGCAATCGGCAGAATGAGCGGCAGCGCGTAGAGCTCGCGCGCGTCCGCTGAAGCGCTCAGGACAACGAATATCACCGCGAATGCGGTCAGCGGCAACGCGTAGGGTGCAGCCGTCAGGCCCTTGAGCCGCGCCCGCCACAGCGCCCATGCCGCGAGCGGCAGCGCCGGCAGCGCGTACCAGGGCAGGATGCGCAGGTAATGCGCGGTGTCGGCGGGCGGGCCGATCTCGTTAGTGCCGAGAAAGCGCCCGAAATTGTTGATGATCAGCCATTCGTTGAAGAGCTGCGGTGACCGGTGATACAGCGCGAGCGGCCAGAGCGAAAGCCACGGCGCGCAGGCGAGCGCTGCAACGCCCAGACAGATCGCGTAATTGCGCGTGCGCCACGCGGCAAATATCGGCAGCAGGAGCGCGACGATCCCCAGGACGCCCGGCGCGAGCAGGCCTTTGGACATGAAGCCGATGCCCACCCCGGTGCCGAGCCAGAAGCCGCCGAGCGCCGGGCGCCGCAACGCGAGAGCGAAGCCGTAGAGCCCCGCGGCGAATCCCGTCAATAGCGAGATGTCGGTAATGAGTTGATGACTGCGGATCAGAATGCCCAGGCAACCCATCAACATCAGCGCCGCGAGTCTGCCGCGCTGCACGCCATAGAGTTCGCGCGCGGCGCCAGCGACGAACGCGAACGTGAGTGCCATGTACAAGCCGGTCGTGAGCCGCGCCGCGTCGTGCAGCGCGAACGGCGGCGAGAGCAGCGCCGCGACGGTCGCCGCGCTCCAATAGAAAAGCGGCGGCTTTTCCATGAAAGGCTCGTGCGCGAGCATTGGCACGATCCAGTCACCACCCTGCAGCACGCTATAAATCAGGCCGAACGTGTAAGCCTCGTCGGGCTTCCATGGATCGTGGCCGACGAGCCCGGGCAGGATCCACGCCGCTGCGATCAGCCATACCCACGCGAGCGGAATCGACGGCTGTGCGCCGCTTGCGACTGCATTGGTTGTCATGGTCGCGCGCTTATTATCATTATCGGACAGCCCGCAGTTTACGCGAGCTTGCGCTTATAGATGCCCTCGAGGATGCGCAGCGGCGAGGATTGCTCGTCCCGCATCGCCGCGACCGGCAGATAAAACGTCTGTTCGAGCAGGAACTGACCGGCGAGCGCCGCGTGCATCACGCGATCGGTGAACACGATCCAGGTCGAATGCGCGGGAAATTCAAAACGCGTGCGCGAGGTCGCGTGCTGGTAGCCATCGTCGAGTTTGGCCGCGTCGTGCAGATTGAGCATGACGTGATCATAGCGGCTGCGCCGCCCCTTGGTGACGCCCAGTTTTTCAAGCAGCCAGGCGCTACCCGGCCATTGCCGCGACACGCGGCCGGCAAACCGCTGCGCCATCGCGTCGAACGGCTCGCCGATTTCCCACACGCGCGGCTCCCCGTGCGGGTTTATGTTGCTGAACACGCGCAGGATGCGCAGGCCCTGGTTCGGGCGCGAGGCAAACGCGTCAACGTGGAGACGCGTGTCGTCTTTCCGCGGCGACGTCGTGCGCCCCCGCGTTTCCACAGGCCGGAAACTCGTAAGCCCGGCCGCGAACTGGCCCCGGTACTGCGGGCACACATTCTCTACCAGGGCTTGCGCATGTTCCGCATACCGAGCCATCAACTGCGCAAGTTGCGCGCGGTCGCCGCCTGTTGCCGAAGTGTGCGCGATTTTCGCCGCGCGCGGATCGTAGCTCACGTTCTTGGCCGCGCCTTCGAGCCATTGCGGCGACAAAAAGCGCCGTTCGTTGTCGGTCAATGCGAATTCAAGCCGCGGCAGGTACAACACCTGACCGTCCTCGAGTTCGCGCGTCGCGTCGGCAGCAGCCGCGGCCGGCAGCGCCACGTCCCAGTGGGTAATCTCGTGCGTCGAAACTGGATTCATTGTTCGGTGATCTTCAGCGCCTGCCCGGCGCTGGTCCGCCCTGGGTACAAAAGCCGTTCATCGTCGCTGCACGCGGCGCATTGATGAACCGCAGCGCGCCGCTGGTAAAACAGGTATCCGCGATGTCATCACGCGATTTTAGCGGTTGAGGCCGCAAACGACTACCCGCACGCCCGATTCGGGTGCGCTCCGCAC
>JBKJMN010000232.1:0-8231 GCA_046596405.1 Burkholderiales bacterium | reverse complement strand
AGCGCGATATGGTCGAAGCCGAGCGCGAACGCTTCATCGGCGGTGAGTGTGCCGCCGAAGCGCACGCCGCCGAACAACGCGAACTGTTCCCGGCGCTCGATCAGGAGCCGGATTATTTTCAGGAAGTTCTTGTCCCAGCGCACCGTGATGCCGTACTCGGCGACGCCGCCAAAGCCGGCCATCACGCGCTCGTCAAGCGCTTCGTAGAGTTCATGCACGTCGCGGATCGGCTCGCTCGCGACGCGCGCGCCGCGGCTGTCAACGCCGGAAATGCGCGGCGGCAACGGCTCGATTTTGAGGCCGTCGATGCCCACGACCGTGTGGCCGTCATTCATCAGGTAATGCGCGAGCGAGAACCCGGCGGGCCCCATGCCCGCGACCAGCACGCGTTTTCCCGTCGGCGCGCGCGGGTACGGGGTACGCAGGT
This sequence comes from Burkholderiales bacterium, assembly GCA_046596405.1. GTDB lineage: Bacteria > Pseudomonadota > Gammaproteobacteria > Burkholderiales > SG8-41 > PALSA-1004. The sequence goes on along the minus strand of JBKJMN010000232.1, from coordinate 7,804 downwards.
TGAGCGGATTCCAGCGCGTGAGCAGGCTGTAGATTTCGAATCCCCACGGCAGCTCGAGCACGTCCTTCAACGTGCGCGTCTCCGCCTGCGGAATGTCGACGGGCTCCTGCTTCTGATAAATGCACGCCTTCATGCAGTCGTTGCAGATGCGGTGTCCGGTCGCCGCGGCCATCGGGTTGTCGACGACGATGATCGCGAGCGCGCCGATCGCGAGGCCCTCGGTCTTGACCTTGTGAAACTCGGAAATTTTTTCCTCGAGCGGACAGCCCGCCAGCGTGACGCCGAACGGGCTCTTTTTGAACGAGGCCGTGCCGCGCCCGCTAGCGCCCTTTTCCTGCAGGCCTTTCGAGCACGAGTCCTTGCCCTGCTCGTGGCACCAGATGCAGTAATGCGCCTGGTCGAGTGCCCCCGTGAGATCGGTGCCGTGATCGGTCAGCTTGAAGCCGTCGCGTTGGCGCAGTTGCGCGGGCGCCGCGGTGAACTCGGTGTAACCCGCCGTCGCAGCGGCGACCAGCGGCACCAGATGCTGGTAATCAAGTTTATGCGGGATCTTGAACAGCACGCCGGCTTTATGCAGCGCCCTGCCGGCCGGCGTCTGCGTTGCCCATGCGGCGTACTGCAAAGCCAGGTCGAGCTCGTTCGCGTGCGCGGCCTCGTCCGCCTGCCAACGCGTTACACACCGGGCGAATGCGAGCTCCGTAAAGTCGCCGCCGAACAAGGTCGCGAGCCGCTCATGCAGCGCCGCACCATCGATGCCGGCGGCTGCATCGGCTTTATATTTATGCAGCGCTTTGCGCTGCACGAAGAGCCGCTTGCAACTGAAGAGCGGCGCAAGCTCGGTATGGCGCGCCGACAGTGTGCGCACTTCGGGCTCGATGGCGAACAGGTGGGCAATGAAATCGTCGAGGTGCGGTGCAAGCGCGATCAGCAGCTCGGATTCCTGCTTGTTGTTCAGCCCATCGACTTGCTCGCGCGCGCTGCGCAACTGTGCGCACAAGACATCGTCGGCAGCTGCGAGCGCAGTCAGAAACGCCGCGTCGACCCGCTTAAGGCCGTCGCGAGTGTAGAGGTCGGGAAATGACAACCCGTGGGGCAATTTCAACATGGAGTTCAACTACGGATGGTGCGCCGCGCAAGGCTGGCGAACATAGCACATTATGCCGTCGATGTCAGGCGACGATCAGCGGCAAACCATTGTGCGATAAGTGCGATAATAAATTTATATCGGTTGGTTATATGTTGGTTATATATACCGCCCGCTGCGTAACGAGGAGTTGCCATCATCAGCCCGTCACCTTCGCACGTCTCAAGCTGGCGCACGCCGGCGATCGTGCTCGCCTGCGGCAGCATGGTGTTGATGCTGTCGATCGGCACGCGTCAGACGTTCGGCTTGTTTCTGCCGCCGATGACTTTGGATCACGGCTGGACGCGCGAAACTTTCGGCTTCGCCATCGCGCTGCAGAACATCGTGTGGGGACTGGGCCAGCCTTTCGCCGGTGCGATCGCGGACAAATTCGGCGCCGCGCGCGTGATCGTGATCGGCGGCACCGCTTACGCCCTCGGACTCGCGTTGATGGCTTACTCGACGAGCGGCCTCGCATTCGACTTGAGCGCGGGCATCTTAGTCGGCCTGGGCTTGAGTGGCACCGGCTTCGGCGTCGTGATGGGCGTTGTCGGACGCGCCGCACCCGCGGCCAAACGCAGTGCGGCACTCGGCCTGGTCGGCGCCGGCGGCTCGTTCGGCCAGTTTGCCATGCTCCCTTTCGCGCAAACCCTGATCACCGATTACGGCTGGTTCAGCGCATTGCTCGTGCTGGCGGCGGCGTCGCTCATCATCATTCCGCTGGCCGCGGCGCTCGCGGGCCGCAATGTCGCGGCGCATACCAGCAATCAAAGCCTGTCCGCCGCCATCCGCGAGGCGGCTGCCCATAAAGGCTTCTGGTTTCTGACGGTGAGCTTCCTCGTCTGCGGCTTCCAGACCATCTTCGTGATGATCCATCTGCCCGCTTATCTCGTCGATAAGGGCATGACGCCGACCGACGGCATGACCGCACTTGCATTGATCGGCTTCTTCAACATCGTCGGCTCCTATGCCTGCGGTCTGCTCGGCGGCCATTTCAGCAAGAAGAAGCTGCTGATGTGCCTGTACAGCATACGGGCGGTCGCCATCGCGCTCTTCATCGCGCTGCCGCTATCGGTCTACACCGTGTGGGGATTCGCCGTCACGATGGGGGTAACCTGGCTCGGCACAGTGCCGCTGACCAATGGCATGGTCGCGCAGATTTTCGGCGTAAAATATCTTTCTACGCTGTTCAGCATCGTATTCCTCGGGCATCAAATTGGCAGCTTCCTCGGCGCATGGTATGGCGGCTTAATGTTCGACCTGACCGGTTCCTACACGACGGTGTGGATATTCTGTGTGGTATTAAGCGTGATCGCGGCCGCTTTGTGCGCGCCGATCGACGAGCGCGACGTCACGGCAGCGCGGCCGGCCGAGGCTAAGGCATGATCCAGCCAACCCATCGGCCGGTGGTCTGGATCCTGCTCGCGGCGCTCCTGGCTTACGCGACGTATTTAAGCTTCAAAGCGTACTTGAGCCCCGATTTTCTGATCGGTTATGCGAACATGTTCGCGTGCTGACGCCCTGCCGCGCATGAAACCAGCGCCCGACATGCAGGCTCTCCTGGCGGCGTTCTTCGAAGCTTTGCCGTGGCCGGTGGCAATGCTCGACGACCGCGGTGATGTTACCTTCGTCAACCGGCCTATGCGCGAGGCGGAGATTGCGCCGGGGATGCCGGCGGGCATGCCGATGGCACTGCGTTTTCCCGAATATTTTGCGGCCCTGCGCGGCGACCTGCCGTGGCTCACCGAGCAATCAGTGTGCGTTAACCGCGTGCGCGCCGGCAAGGCCATCAGCGAACGAATCTCGCTGCACCGGCTGCCGGCTGGCGCGTGCGTGTTCGTGACGGCCGAGCCCGATCCCGCGGTGATGCACGGCGACGCGCAGCTCGCACGCCTTGCCTCGCTGGGCTTCATGGTGGCCGGCGTGTGTCACGAACTCGCGAATCCGCTGACGGCGATCAATTCCACCGTGCAGTTGCTGCGCGCCAATCCCCCCGCCCCCGCGCTGCTCGACAAGGGCCTCGCCAATATCGCTGCGAACGCGGAGCGCATGCTGAGCATCTCGCGCAAGCTCAACGATTTTTCGCGCGCGAGCGACGACGCCCGGGCGCTGCTCAATTTGCGGGCGACGGTCAACGATGCGGTGTCGCTGCTGAACCACGACAGCGGCATGCACGACATCAAGGTCTTGTGCACGCTCGACGAAGCGACTCTCGTGCATGCCGACGCCGGGCAGCTCCAGCAGGTTCTGTGCAACGTGCTGACGAATGCGGTGCAGGCGATGCGCGGCAACGGCTCGCTCTACATCGGCGATTCGCGGCCCGACGAACGGCACGTCGAAATCGCTATCCGCGATACCGGGCCGGGCATCGCCGAGCGTGACCTGCCGCGCCTGTTCGAGCCTTTTTTCACGACCAAGCCCGCCGGCCAGGGCACCGGCCTCGGACTCGCCATCAGCAATGAAATCGTGCTCGCGCACGGCGGCAGCATGCGCGCGGCCAACGACGCGCGCGGCGGCGCGTGTTTTTACATTCGCCTGCCGGCGGTGGCCGGATGAGCGAAACCGTAATGCCGCCGGCGCGCACTGAACGCATCCTGATCATCGAGGACGATCCCGGTGTCAGTGCGAGCATCGAAATGCTGCTGCCCTCGCGCGGCTATCGGGTCGATTTCGCCGCGCGCGCCCGGGACGGGCTCGCCCGCGCCGCCGCGAGCGAGTTCGATCTCGTGATCACCGACCTGCGACTGCCCGACGGCGACGGCATGGAGGTGATTCGCACGCTGCATGGCGCGCAACCGGCTTTGCCGATCATCATGATGACGAGCTATTCTTCGCTCGACACCGCGATCGCTGCGCTCAAGAACGGCGCGGTTGACTATGTGATCAAGCCGTTTCACAACGACGCGCTGCTGTTCGCGATCGAGCGCGCATTGAACGAGCGCCGCATGCAGCGCGAAAACGCCCTGCTCCGGCGCAGCTTGACCAAGTCGCGCGCCAACGCCGAGATCATCGGCCACGACGCCGGCATCAAGCGCGTGTTCGAGTTGATCGCCAAAGTCGCGGCGACGGACGCCAACGTGCTCATCCAGGGCGAAAGCGGCACCGGCAAGGAGCTCGTCGCGCAGGCGATCCACCGGGAGAGCCCGCGCGCGGAGCGCCCGTTCGTTCCAATCAACTGCGGCGCGATTCCCGCCGAGCTGCTCGAGTCCGAATTGTTCGGGCATACCAAGGGCGCGTATACAGGCGCCATCGCGGCGACCGACGGTCTCATCCGCGAAGCGCAGGGCGGCACGCTGTTTCTGGACGAGATTTCCGAGCTTGCACCGCAGTTGCAAGTCAAACTGCTGCGGGTAATTCAGGAGAAGCAGGTGCGCCCTCTCGGTTCGCCGCGCGTGATCCACACAGACGTGCGCTTTCTCGCCGCGAGCAATCGGGACCTCAAAAGCGCGACCGCGCAAGGCGCGTTCCGCGCGGATCTTTTTTACCGCCTGAACGTCATCACTATTCACGTGCCGCCCTTGCGCGAGCGCGGCAAGGACATCGAACTGCTGGCTCAGCACTTCATCGCGGTGCACAGCCGGCGCATGGGCAAAGACATTACGAGTTTGAGCGCCGACGTCCAGGAGTTGTTGAGCCGGTACCGCTGGCCGGGCAACGTGCGCGAGCTCGAGAACGTGATCGAGCGCGCCGTCATCCTCGCCGATGGCCCCACGCTGACGGTGCGCGATTTCGCCGATCTCTCGGTGCCCGATCCCGCGTTGCCGATGCCGAACGTCGCGGCGGAAGATCCGGTTGCCGCGACGCTTTCGGTTGAAGATTACATTGCCGAGTTCGTCAAACGTCACCAGGGCCGCCATAGTGAGCAGGAGCTCGCGGCCATGCTGGGCATAGGGCGCAAGGCGCTCTGGGTGCGGCGCAATCGGTGGGGACTTTTCCGCGACGGCGCGCGACCCGCGCGCGCCCAGGGTACCGCAGGCGCTTAGGAAACAGCCGCCGTTTCGTTTGGAAACCCGCGGCGCCGACGTAGCGCCGGCAAATGCGGCAAGCCACGCACAAATCAGCCAATTTCTCTTTGTAAACCATTGGCATAAGGATTGCTTACGGATCCGTGTCTTAAGCGTAGTACAAAATAAACCACCCTCAGGAGGCAGCCATGGCCGAACCCGCCGCACGCAAAAAAGTCACGATTCCGATGTTGATGGAGAAAAAGAAAAAAGGCGAACCCATCGTCCAGCTCGCGGTTTACGACTACGAAACCGCGATCGTCGCGGACCGCGTCGGCATCGACATCCTGTGCGTGTCCGACACCGGCGGCATGGTGCTGTTTGGCCACGAATCGACGACCTCGGTGTCGTTCGAGGAGGTTCTGTTCATGGCGCAGGCGGTCAAGCGCGGCTCCCAGTACGGCCTGCGCATGGTCGACATGCCGTACATGAGCTTTCATTTGTCCGCGCAGCAGTCAGTGGACAACGCCGCCAAGTACGTGTCGCAAGCAGGCGCCGAAGTCATGAAATGCGAAGGCAACCAGCACCACGCCAAATTCATCGAGGCGATCGTCAAGGCCGGCATTCCGGTGCAGGGACATATCGGCATCTGCCCCATGCGCATTCCGCAGCTCGGCGGTTTCGCCGCGCAGGGCAAGACGGCGGACCGCGCGAAGGAACTCGTCGATGACGCATGGGCGTTTGTCGACGCCGGTTGCTTCTCGATCATGACCGAGGTTGTCACCTCCGAAGTTTCGGAATACCTGACCGAAACGCTGCCGGTGCCGGTCATCAGTCTGGGCTCGGGCAATACCTCCGATGGCGTGCACATCATCGGCTCCGACCTTTTCCATCTGTACGAAAAACACACGCCGCGCCATTCCAAAATTTACTGCGACCTCGTGCCGCTGATCGAAAAAGGCCTGACCGATTACCGCGATGAAGTCAAAAAGCGGATTTACCCGGGCAAAGAGCACACGGTGTACATGAAGGAAGACGAGCTCAAGAAATTCAAAGATAAGGTCGGCTGGAAGAAGTGAACTCGCCGGCTCCCGCGAGTGTTGCGCCGAGCGGCGCGGAGATCGTCGCCGCAACTGGCTTTTTCGCCAAACTCACGCCGGCGCAGCGCGAGCGCGTGGCGGCGCTCGGCCGCATCGAGAGCTACCCCCAGGACGGCCGGATTTACGACATCGGCGACCCCGCGACGGACTGCTACATACTGGTCGGCGGCATGGTGCGTTTCAGCATCGGGCTGGGCGCCCGGCGCGCCCCCGCCGGCCAGGTGCTGCGCCGGGGCGAAGTGTTTGGCTGGGCCGCACTGGTCGAAGAGGCGCCCAAGCGCATCGCGTCGGCTTTCTGTATTTCGCCATGCACCGTGCTCGCGATCGACGGCGATCAGCTATTGTTGTTAATGGAGGCGGATCACAGCCTCGGTTTCCGTCTGATGAAGCAATTGAACGTGCTGATCACCGGCAATCTCACCGCGTTTGCGTCGGGGTGAACGCGGGGGCGACGATCCATCCAGGCACACCAGGGGCATGCAAATATGCCCCTGATTTTTGGGGGAGGCAATTCTGCCTGATCTATACTGGCTGCTCGTTATTGCATTCGCCGTCGGCACCCTGATCGGGGCCGTTGGGATCGGCGGCATCCTGCTGATTCCCGCGCTGAGCGTATTCGCCGGCCTTTCCATTCATGCCGCGATGGCGACTGCGCTTTTCACGTTTGCGTTCACGGGTATCGCCGGCACGCTCATGTTCCAGCGCCGCGGCAGTATCAACTGGACCGTCACGCGGCCGGTTCTGGCCGGCGCCGTTTTTTTCGCTTTCGTCGGCGCCTGGGTCAACTCGCTGACGGGCCCCGGCGCGTTGGCGCTGATCCTGGCGGGCATCATCATCTTCGCCGGCGTGTATACGCTGGCGCGATGGCATGGCATACCGCACGCCGCGTTTGACGGGCGCCCGCGCGCGCAAAGCACGTTACTGCTCGTACTCGGTGCTGTCGCGGGATTCGGCTCGGGACTGACCGGCGTCGGCGGCCCCGCGCTGTCGGTGCCGTTGATGGTGCTGTGCGGATTCCCGGCGCTGACCTCGATCGGCACCAGCCAGGTGATCCAGATCGTCGCCGCGGTTTCAGGCACGCTCGCCAACCTGCAATACGGCACTATCGACTACGGCGTCGCCGCGACCGTGACGCTGCTTGAAATCGCGGGCGTGCTGCTCGGCGCGCGCATCGTGCACGCGGTCGATGCGGAACTGCTGCGTAAATTCGTCGCCGTGTTGTGCATCGTCGTCGGCGCGGGCTTGCTCGCGCGCGAACTCGGATGGTTCAGGTAAATCCGGCATTGGCCGCGTTTCTCGCGCGCCGCTGCGCGGCGACCGCAACGCTGGCGCCGGGGGTGGAAACGCCGGCCCGTTTCTCCGGCGCGGCCGCCGAACACCTGGCGACCCGCCGCGCCGCGGGGCTGTTCGATTTCTCGTTCATGTACTGCGTCGAAATCGAGGGCGCGGGCACGCGTGATTTTCTGCGGGTATTGCAGACGCGCGCGGTCGATAGGCTCGCACGCGGACGCATCGCGTACACGCTGCTGTTGCGCGATGACGGCAGCGTGCTCATCGATGCGACATTGTGGCGGCTCGATGAACACCGCTATTGGCTGTTTACCGGGCGACGCGCGGATGCCGCATACGTCTCGGCC
>JBKJMN010000166.1:0-4097 GCA_046596405.1 Burkholderiales bacterium | reverse complement strand
CCCGGCGGGCGGCGTGGTCGGCAGCGTCGGGCTCGGCGCCGAGCTCGGCATCGGCAATCTGATTACCTTCGACATGGGGGGCACGTCGACCGACGTGTGCCTGATCCGCGACGGGGAGCCGGCGAAAAAAGACTTGCGCGAAATGGGCGGCTTCCCCGTGCGCACCCGCACGCTCGATATCCACACCATAGGTGCGGGCGGCGGCAGTATCGCGTGGGTCGATGCCGGCGGGCTGCTCAAGGTTGGTCCGCAAAGTGCGGGCGCAATCCCGGGCCCGGCCGCTTATGGCCGCGGCGGCACCAAGCCGACGGTGACCGATGCGAACGTGATGCTGGGCCGCCTGAGCCCGAAATCGCTGCTCGGCGGCCGCATGGCCATGCACGCGGATCGCGCGCGCAAAGTTCTCGAAGACGAGCTCGTGCCCAAGCTTAAAGTCGATCTCGTGCGTGCTGCGGCGGGCGTGGTCGAAATCATCAACGTCAACATGATGGGCGCGGTGCGCGTGATCTCGGTCGAGCAGGGGGTGGACCCGCGCGATTTCACGCTGGTCGCGTTCGGCGGCGCCGGACCTCTGCACGCGGCGGATGTCGCGCGCAACATGGGCATCCGCAATGTGCTGGTGCCGCCGCGCCCCGGCCTGTTGTCCGCTCTCGGGTTATTGCACGCCGACGTGCGCGGCGATTTCAGCCTGACCCGGCTGCTCGTCGCGACCGCGGCCAACATTAAAACGCTTAACGAAGGTTTTGCGGAGCTAAGTACGCGCGGCGCCGAATGGCTCGCCGGCGAAGCCGGCAAGCGCGCGCGGGCGATGAACCTCTGGCTGATGGACATGCGCTATCTGGGCCAGAATTACGAGTTGTCCCTGCCGGTCAAGAATGGCAGGCTGGCCGCGAATTCGCTGACCCGCCTGATCGCGGAATATCACCGGCGGCACCATGCGATATACGGCTACGACATGCCGGCACAGGCGGTCGAGGTCGTCAATCTGCGGCTCGTCGTGACGGTCGAGCGGCGCGCGCCGACGCATGAGAAGCACCAGCCGGCACGCACCACCGTCAAGCAAGCGGTGGTCGAGACGCGCAAGGTATGGTTTCCGGAAACGGGCTTCGTGACGACCCCCGTATACGACCGCGCCCAATTGCCGGTCAATGCGCGCATCAGCGGGCCCGCTATCGTCGAGCAGATGGATACGACGACCGTGGTGCCGCCGCGCGCGAAACTGCGCAACGACAAGCTCGGCTATCTGCATATGGAAGTCGAGCCCCTGCATATCAAAGGAGTGTCCTGACCATGGCGGCTGCCAAACGGAAAAAATCCACGACTGAAAAAAGGGCGAAGCCGGTCGATCCGATCAAGGCCGAGGTCGTCGCGCGCTACCTGCTGGCGACGTCCGAAGAAATGGGCGCGACGCTCATGCGCACCGCGTTCTCGCCAAACATCAAGGAGCGCGCCGACTGCTCGACCGCGATATTCGACGCGCAGGGCCAGGTGATCGCGCTGGCGCAGCGCGTGCCCATCCACCTGGGCTCGATGGTCGGCGCGGTGGACGAGATACTCAGGCGCTACCCGCTCGCCGAGATCATGCCCGGCGACCAGTTCGTCGCCAACGATCCGTATAACGGCGGCGGCACCCATTTGCCGGACATCAACATCATCGCGCCGGTGTTCATCGGCAGGAAGATAGTCGCGTTCGTCGCCAACATCGCGCACCACGCCGACGTCGGCGGGATGGTGCCGGGCTCCGAGGCTGCAGTGTGCAAAAGCATTTACCAGGAAGGCCTCCGCATTCCGCCGGTGCGCATAATGCGCGCGGGCACGCTCAATCGCGACGTCGTCGACATCATCCTGCTCAATTCGCGCACGCCGGACGAGCGCATCGGCGACCTGAAAGCGCAGTTCGCGGCGAACAACGTTGGCATGAAAAGCGTGCTGCAGTTGTTCGAGCGCTACGGCGTGCACGACACCGCGGCGACGATCGCCGCTTATCTCGATTTCACGGAAAAACGTTTCCGCGCGGCGATCAACCGCCTGCCGGCGGGCCGCTACGAGGCGGAGGATTTCCTCGACGGCAACACCGAAACCGAGCGCTGCCGCATCCGGCTCGCGATGACGGTCGGCCGCGGCCGCATCGATTTCGATTTCACGGGCTCGGACCAGCAGTTGGAGAGCGCGCGCAATATTCCCTACCGCGCGCTGCTCGCGACCGTTTACACGGTTGCGAAAAGCCTGCTCGATCCCGAGGTGCCGGCGAACGCGGGTTATTACCGCACGCTCAAAATCACCGCGCCGGCCGGCTGCGTCGTCGGCCCGGTGGCGCCGGCGGCGATCGGTTGCCGCTCGATTTCCGCGAGCGTGCTGGGGGACGTGATCGCCAACGCGTTGTCGCAGGCGATGCCGGCCAAAGCGCTGGCGGGCAGCGGACCCCACCATCTGTACGTGCTCGCGGGATCCGATCCCCGCACCGGCGCGTACTTCGTCAATTACGAAACGCTGGCCGGCGGTATGGGCGCTCGCGCCAATCGCGACGGCGTCGACGGCGTGCGCGTGCACGCGTCGGGCTCATCGAATCTGCCGGTCGAAGCGCTCGAGCACGCGTATCCATTCCGGGTCGAGCGCTACGCGCTGTGGGAAGGCTCGGCCGGCGCCGGCGAGTTTCGCGGCGGCATGGGGGTCGTGCGCGATTACCGCGTGCTCGGCGACGATATTGTCGTGAGCCTCTCGTCCGAACGCCAGAACGTCGCGGCGAGCGGCATGCAGGGCGGCGGCGCCGGCGCACGCGGCGCGTTCATTCTGAATCCAGGCACGCCTCAGGAACAAAAACTGCCGGCCGCTGCCGGCGAACTCGCGCTGCCGCGCGGCAGTGTGCTGCGCATCACGACGCCGGCGGGTGGCGGCTATGGCAAAGCGGATGCCCGCGCCGGCGTTGCATCGGAGCGCGACGTGCGCGAAGAACGGCTCGGCAAATAGGGCCGGAAATGCGCAACTATTGCGAGTTATGATACGAAAAGCGTCAGTCGAAACCGCCCGGAGGCCTCGCCCATGAACAAACCGGTCACTGAATTCAGCACCATCGCCGCCGCGCGCGCGAATTACCCCGCGCTTGAGCGCTGGACCTATATGGACCTTGCCGGGCGCGGCGTGTTGTCGCGCGGCGTGCGCGCGGCGATCGACGCGCAGCTCGACGAGCGCATGATGAACGGCGGCGACAAGGAAAAATTCTTCGCGCTGATCGAGCGCACGCGCGCGAAGTTCGCGCAGCTGATCAATGCCGAGCCCGACGAGATCGCGTACACCAAGAACATTTCCGACGGTCTCAACATGATCGCGACCGGGATCGACTGGAAAAGCGGCGACAACGTTATTGTCTGTCCTGATCTCGAGCACCCGAACAATGTGTATCCGTGGCTCAACCTGCGCGACCGCGGGCTCGAAGTGCGCGCAGTCAAGCCGCGCGCCGGCCATATTCCGGCCGACGAAATCATCGAGCGGATGGACGGACGCACGCGCGTCGTCACCGCCTCTACCGTCACGTTCGCGCCGGGGTTTCGCACCGACGTCGACAAGCTCGGGCGCGCGTGCCGAGAACGCGGCGTGCTGTTCCTCGTCGATGGCGCGCAGTCGGTCGGCGTGCTGCACACCGACGTAAAAAAATCGAACATCGACGCGCTCGCCGTATCGACGCAAAAAGGTTTGCTCGGGCTCTACGGCATGGGTTTCGTGTATTGCCGGCGCGAGTGGGCGGGGAAAATGCACCCCGCGTACCTCGCGCGCTTCGGCGTCGATCTCGGCGAAGCGCACGAGGCATCCATGGGCACCGAAGCATTCAAGCTGATGCCGGCGGCGCGCCGCTTCGACCTCGGCAACTACAACTACGTCGGCGCGGCGGCAGTTGATGCGGCAATGACGGAAATCCTCAGCCACGGCACCCCGCAGGTCGAGCGTTACGTGACGCAGCTCGGGCACGCGCTCGCGCAGGGCTTTCTCGATCTCGGCCTGCCGGTGTCGGGCGGCAAACCCGGCCCGCACCTCGCGCATATCGTCACAGTCGGCACGATGGACGACAATCATTACGGCAGCAACGACGACAAATTCAACCG
>JBKJMN010000152.1:0-23390 GCA_046596405.1 Burkholderiales bacterium | reverse complement strand
CTCAATCATAGGCGGGGCCAGACGAACCGGTCAATCGCGGAGTCGCGCGTCAGCGCGCCGGCCGCATTATGCGTTAGAGTGTCAGGCACTAAATGGAGGCTGGTTGTGAAAAAATTCTGCGCGATTTTGGTGCCCGCGGCGGTAATCGCACTGGCCGCGTGCGCCACGGCTCAGCGGCCGGTGTTATATCCCAATGCGCAGTTGAAAAGCGCGGGCGAGGCGAACGCCCGGCGGGATATCGACCAGTGCATGCGGATGGCGGAAGAGTCCGGTGTGTCGCAGTCAAATAATCAGGTCGTCAGACGTGGCACCGAGGGCGCGGCGGTCGGCGCGGCGGCCGCCGGCGTCGGCACGCTCATCCGCGGCGGCAGCGTGGGAGCCGGCGCGGCGGCGGGCGCGGCGGTCGGCGGCGCCGCCGGCGCGGTGCACGGCGCGTTTCACAACGACGCCAACCCGACGTACCGCAACTTCGTGCAGCGCTGCCTGCGCGACCGCGGTTATGACGTCATCGGATGGCAGTAACGAGAGTCGGTAACATGATGAAACACGCGTGCGTTGCAGCCAGAATTGGTGATAGCAAGGCGCCCGGCGAAGGCAATAGTCGTTCTATTGCCAAGACGAGCAACGCAGATAGCGCCGATTCTGGCAGCAACCCTTCGGGCTGGCACGAGTTTTGGCCCATGGCGTTGTCGAAAGGTCCCTTGCTTAGAATGACTAAGCCGCGAGACTTTCTTCTAGCCCTGAGCCAAAATCGTGACAGCGCATCGCGCGTTTCATCATGTTACCGACTCTAAATGTTATCGGCGGCGGGCGGGCGGGACGCACGTTAGCGCGCGTGTGGGCGTTGAACGGCGCGTTCGCGATCGGCGACGTGCTCGACCTCACCCACGCCGCGGCCGCGCAGGCGGCGGCATTTATCGGCACCGGCCGGCCGGTCGCCGCGCTGACCGGCATGCGCGCCGCCGGAGTCTGGATGCTGACGCCGCCCGACGACCAGATTGTGGCGTGCGGCACAGCGCTGGCGGCCAGCGGGCTGTTGAAGCCGGGCAATATCGTCTTTCACGTGAGCGGCGCTGCTCCGTCGCGCGAGCTGGCAGCGGTGCTGCCGCCCGGCACCGCAGTGGCGAGCGTGCATCCTTTGAAGAGCTTTGCCGATCCTGCGCTCGCGGCGCAAACGTTTAGCGGTACCTATTGCGCCGCGGAAGGCGACGCGGCGGCCCTTGCCGTATTGGTGCCCGCATTCGAATTGGCAGGCGCGCGGGTGGCGGAAATCGATCCCGCGTTCAAACCGATTTATCACGCCGCCAGCGTGATCGTATGCAATTATCTGACCGCGCTCATGGAGGTTGGCCTGCGCACTTATGAGAAGTCCGGGCTCGGGCGCGAGGTGGCGCTGCGCATGATGGAGCCGTTGGTGCGCGAAACCGTTGATAACGTATTCAGGCTCGGCACTGCCGCCGCGCTGACCGGCCCGATCGCGCGCGGCGACGGCGCGGTAGTGTCACGGCAAGCGCAAGCGCTGGCGGCATGGGACCCGCGCATCGCGGCGATTTACCGTCAGCTCGGCGCGGTCGCGGTGGACCTTGCACGCACCCAGGGCGGCGCAGATGCGGTCGCGCTCGCCGCGCTCGAACGCGCGCTGATCGGTCCGGACAACTAGTCGTTCCAGACGGCGCGCGGCGGCAATCGGTGCGGCATTCGCTCAGATGCCGGGCTGGATACTACGGAAGTGAAAACGCGCGCCGTCAAACGCGCGCGTGCGCAGCCCGACCGGAACGTCGCTCAGGCGGAGCGCAGGCGTTTGAGTGCGTCGAGCGACTTGCTGCCGTAGGCGAGCTCGATCAACATTTGCAGAGGGACAGGCAGGCGGCGGCTGCCGGTTTCGTAACGGCTGCCGGCGCTCTGGGTGACTCCCACGCGCGACCAGAATTCGTCCTGCCGTAAGCTCAGCTTCACGCGCAGCTTCTGCGCGCTTTTGCCATTGGTGATTTTTGACGTAGCCATATCTTTCGAGGCTGCAGCGCACGGGGAACATTCCCGCTGTGCGAGGCGGCGTTTAAGTTGATTCCGTATCATCCGGATGATAGGTATTGTACAGGGATTCGGCTCGCAGGCAAGAAACACCCGCTGGCGCGCCGGGGCGGGGGCTGGTCTATAGCGAAGTCTGCAGCGCAGTCTGTAGTAATTGCCTTCCTCAATTATTGAGTTTTACATTATTCATGACAAAAACTCTCCCGCATCCCCACCCTTCTCCCGGAGGGAGAAGGGCTTTTCTTCCCTCGCCCTCCGGGAGAGGGACCGAGGGTGAGGGAAAGTTTTGACGAGCGGCGCCATTGTCATCTATTACGTAGTGGTCAATAATTAACTCCATGGCGCTGACGCGCGCCTCCGGGGTGTCGCCACACTCCCGCAGCAATCCGCGGCTATCGCGCCTGAGTCGCGGCGCGGCGCGCTTGACGTCAGCGTGGCCATCGAGCTTTACTTGTTCGTCGCGGTTGGCTAACGTTAACCAATGGCACTGCGAACTCTCAACCACGAACACGCGGCGCCGCGCAAAGGGCGCGGCCGCGATCAACCCCGAAGGACGCTTCGAAAAAGTCGCGCGCGAGGCGGTCGATGACGGCTGGATGCATTCCGCGGGAGAGGCGAGAGGCGAAAAGGGAGACGAGGACGGCGAACTGCTTCCGCTTAAGACGCATGTGACGATCGAGCACGCGAAAAGCATCATCTCGCGCAACACCTCGCCCGACATCCCGTTTACGCAGTCGATCAATCCCTACCGCGGCTGCGAGCATGGCTGCATTTACTGCTACGCGCGGCCGAGCCATGCCTATTTGAACCTGTCGCCGGGCGTGGATTTCGAAACCCGGCTGTTCGCGAAAGTGAACGCGCCCGAACTGCTGCGCGCGGAACTCGCCAAACCCGGCTACCGCTGCGAATTGATCTCGTTGGGCGCGAACACCGATCCTTATCAGCCGATCGAGCGCGAATACAAAATCACGCGCGGGATTCTCGAAGTGCTCGCGGAGTGCGAGCATCCGGTCGGCATCGTCACCAAGAACGCGATGATAGAGCGCGATATCGACATCCTTGCGTCGATGGCGAAAAAAAATCTCGTCAACGTGTACATTTCCATCAACAACCTCGATCACGAGCTCGCGCGCCGTCTCGAGCCGCGCTGTCCGGCCCCGGCGCGCCGCCTGGAGGCGATCAAGCGACTCGCGGCGGCCGGCATACCGGTGGGCGTGCTGGTGGCGCCGGTGATCCCGTTCCTCACGGATCATCAGATCGAGCCCGTGCTGGAAGCCGCGCACGCGGCGGGCGCGGGCAGCGCGGGGTATGTCCTGATGCGCCTGCCGTATGAGGTGAAAGAGCTGTTTCGCGACTGGCTTGAGGTACACTATCCGCTGAAGGCGAAGCACGTGATGAGCCGCGTGCATGAGATGCGTGCAGGCCGCGATAACGATCCGGATTTCGGCAGCCGCATGGTGGGCAGCGGCGAACTCGCACAATTGCTGGGCAAGCGGTTCGCCATTGCATGCAAACGGTTCGGGTTCGACGCCGGCAGGCGCCATCGCACGCCGGTGACGACGCGCTTCAAGCCGCCGGTCATCCGGCGCGTAGGGGATACGCAGCTCGCGTTGTTTTAAAAACAAATAACAGCAGGAGGAGAAACGCATGGGTATTGATCGACGTGGATTTCTGGGCGGCCTGGCGGCGGCCGGCGGCGTGCTGCTGGCCGGTTGTGCGGGCGCTCCCGCGCGGCGAGGCGTGCGCGTGATCGACGCGCACGCGCACTGGCACTCCCCCGAGTTTGTGGCGCTGCTCGAGAAAGAAGGCGCGGCGAACGGCGCGAAAATGGGCCGCAACGCGCGCGGGCAGGTCACCTTCAATTTCCCGGGCTATACGACGGTCTTCCAGGAGACCTATATGAGCCTCGAGACCCGCCTCAAGTACATGGACGAGACCGGCGCCGACATCCATGCCTTGTCGCTGACCTCGCCCATGGTGTATTGGGCGCCGCCGGCATTCGGTCTCAAACTCGCGCAGGTTTATAACGACGGCCTCGCCGCCGCGCATATCAAGTATCCGAACCGCTTCTACGGTTTGCTGACCTTGCCGATGCAGACGCCCAACCTCGCGCTGCAGGAACTCGACCGCGCGGCGAATCTGCCCGGCATGCGCGGCGTCTACCTCGCCACCCACGTGATGGGCAAGAACCTTGACGACAAATCGTTGTGGCCGGTATACGAACGCTGCCAGAGCCTCGGGTTGCCGATTCTGCTGCATCCGGTCGATCCCGTCGGGGCGGACCGCATGCGCAGCTACTATTTGCGTAACTTCCTCGGCAATCCGTATGACACGGGTATCGCCGCGGCATCGCTGATGTTCGGCGGGGTGATGGATGCATTTCCAAAACTGGAAGTCGTGCTGCCGCACGCGGGCGGCACGTTCCCCACGCTGATCGGACGCATGACGCACGGGTCCGCCGTGCGCTCCGAGACCAGGCATATGACCAAGGCGCCGATCACGTACCTGCGCCGCTTTCATTACGACACGATCAGCCACAGTCCGGAAATCATGGGCGACATCGTGCGTCTGGTGGGCGCCGACCGCGTCGTGATGGGCACCGATCATCCGGCGGACATGAGCCTCGAGCGGCCGGTGGAGTTCATCGACCGCATTCCGCAGCTCTCGGCCTATGAGCGCGAACTGATACTCGGCGGCAATTCCGCGCGGCTCTTGAAAATCTGATGCCGCACTTGAATATCAAATGGAGCTGCAAATGAAACCGTTGCATCGCCACGCCATCGCACTGGGCGTCTTCGTGACGGCATTGAACGCCGGCGCGTTCGCCGCTGATACTTATCCGAGCCGGCCGATCCGGCTGATCACGCCTGCCGCGCCGGGGGGCACCACGGATTTTCTGGCGCGGCTCGTGGGCACGAAGCTCGGCGAAGTGTTGAAGCAGCAGGTGGTGGTCGACAATCGTGCCAGCGCTTCCGGTGTCGTGGCTGCCGACATCACCGCGCATTCGCCGCCCGACGGTTACACGCTGATCGTGGTCTATCACCAGCATACGGTGAACGCGGCGCTCAATCCGAAGCTCCCGTACAAGGTGCTCGATGATTTCACCCCGATCACGCAAATGACTTCGGCCGGCCTGCTGCTGCTCGTGAATCCGTCGTCGCCGCCGAAAACACTCAAGGAATTCGTCGAGTGGACGCGCAGTTACAAGGGCTCGCTCAATTTCGGTTCGGCCGGCATCGGCAGCGGCGGCCATCTCGCCGGTGAGCTTTATAACCTGATGGCGGGCGTCAAGGGCCAGCACATTCCGTATAAGGGCACCGGGCCGGCGTTGATCGAGCTGATCGGCGGCCAGTATCAATACAACTTTGCCGGCATGGCCGGGGCGGTGCCGATGATGAGGTCGGGCAAGCTGCGAGGTATTGCGGTGACCGCACCGAAGCGGCTCGCAGCCTTGCCGGACGTGCCCGCGATGGCCGAAGCGCTGCCCGGTTTCGAAATCGTCGGCTGGTACGGCGTGTTCGGCCCGGCGAAACTGCCCAAGCCCATCGTAACCCGCCTGCACGATGAGATCGTCAAAATACTTCAGCGTCAGGACGTCAGGGACATCATCGCCGGAGATGGTGCCGAGCCCGTCGGCAATACGCCTGAACAATTTCGCAAATTCCTGGACGCCGATGTCGCGAAGTGGGCGAAGCTAGTCAAGGATAGCGGCGCGAAACTGAACTGAGCCCGGACATTCCCTGATGGCTGCGGAAGTATTGCTGTACGTCGGGGAAGCGCTCGGCAAATACGGTTTTCCGAACGGTCATCCGTTCGGGCCCGACCGCCAGGACGCGTTCTGGAAAGAGACGGTAAAGCAGGGGCTCGACAAGGCTGCCACGCTGTGCGCGCCGCGTGCCGCGGCGCGCGCCGAAATCGAGCGCTTCCACAGCGCGAGTTACGTCGCGCGCGTCGATGGGCTTAGCGAGCTGGGTGTGGGTTGTATCGATGCCGGCGACACGCCGGCCTATCCCGGTGTCTACGATGCTTCCGCGGCAGTGGTGGGCGCTGCGCTTGAAGGACTCGAGCGCGTGATGAACGCCGAGGTCTATCGCACGTTCCAGCCGATTGGCGGGCTGCATCATGCGCGGCGCGACACCGGCGCGGGTTTCTGCGTGTTCAACGATTGCGGCGTCGTAATCGATACGCTGCGCGAGAAATACGGCATCCGGCGCGTCGCCTATGTCGATATCGACGTGCATCACGGCGACGGGCTGTACTATCCGTACGAGCACGACCCCGAAGTGTTCATCGCCGACATTCACGAGGACGGGATGTTTCTTTATCCGGGCACCGGCGCCGTCGCGGAATCCGGCAAGGGCGCGGCCGCCGGGACCAAGCTCAACATCCCGATGCAGCCGGGTTCCACCGACAAGCTCTTCCTGCGCGAATGGGAACGCGTCGAGGAATTCCTGCGCCGCTTCAAGCCCGAGTTCATCGTGTTCCAATGCGGCGCCGACAGCCTCGCCGGCGATCCGCTCGCGCATTTGCAATACACGCCTGCCGCTCACGCGCACGCTGCAAAGCGGTTGTGCGAGCTCGCCAACGAGTTTGCCGGCGGGCGCATCATGGGATTTGGCGGCGGCGGCTATAATCGCACCAACCTCGCGCTCGCGTGGAACGCGGTGCTGAACGAATTCATCCAAGGCTCAGAGCGTTAGAGCAGTCAACCAAACCATTTGCCACAGAGGGCACAGAGGACACAGAGAAAAGCGAAAAACAAAAATCGACATTCTTGTTGGGGTTTGTCGGGTTTGTTCTTCCTCTGTGATCTCTGTGGCTAGCATTTGAATTTTCTGTAGTTCCCTAATTCAGGCCCAATCAATTGAAACTCAGCATCCTCGACCAATCGCCGATTATCAGCGGCCATACGCCCGCGCAGGCAGTGGCGGAAACGATCAAGCTCGCGCAAGCAGCTGAGGATCTCGGCTACTATCGCTACTGGCTCGCGGAGCATCATGCGCTGCAGGCGCTTGCGGATCCGTGCCCTGAAATTCTCGTCACGCGCGTCGCCGCAGCGACATCGAAAATCCGCGTCGGCACCGGCGGCATCCTGCTGCCGTACTACAGCCCGTTCAAAATTGCCGAGCAGTTCCGCATGCTGGAAGCGCTGTTTCCGCGGCGCATCGATCTCGGCGTCGGCCGCGCGCCGGGCGGCGACCAGACCACCGCGATGGCGATGAGCGGCGGCAGTTATCCGACCGCCGAGAATTTTCCGGAGCAGGTGCAGTACCTGGTCGCCTATCTCGACGATGCGATGCCGCCGGGCCACCCGTTTGCCAAGGTCAAAGCGCAGCCGATGGGGCCGACCGCGCCGGAAGTGTGGCTGCTCGGCTCGTCCGACTACAGCGGTGCACTCGCGGCGCAGCTCGGCCTGCGTTTCGCATTCGCGCATTTCATCAGCGCCGACGGCGGCGACAGCGTAATGCGTGATTACAAACGCAGATACGAGCCGTCGCCGCGCGAAGCGCAGCCGCATGCATTGCTGACTGTGTTCGTCATCTGCGCCGGGACCGACGCGGAGGCTGAGCGGCGCGCAATGAGCATCGACCTGCGGCGGCTTAATATGGACTATGGCATCAATTCACCGGTGCCGAACCAGCAGGAAGCGCAGACCCGCAGCTACACGGACGCCGAGAAACAACGCATTGCATACAATCGCCGCCGTGTCGTCATCGGCAGCCCCGAGACCGTCAAAGCGCAGTTGCTCGCGCTGCAGGCAAAGTTTGAAGCCGATGAATTAATGGTAATTACCATCACCGGCGACTACCGTACGCGGCTTGAGTCGTATCGGCTGCTGGCCGGGGCATTCGATCTGCGTCAGCCGGATTGAGGGTTGGTGCGTTATATTGGTCGTCCGCCCGGGCGTCCGGAATAGCCGGTTCGCCACGCGGGGGACGCCGTCCCATTCAACCTACCTCCGGGGGAGAAAACGATGAAAACACTGATCTCAGCACTCTGTTTCATGTTCGCGCTGTCGCCGCTTGCTTACGCGCAGGACAAAGCCAAGATGGACGACAAGAAAGCCGCGCCTGCGGTCGAGAAGAAAGCGGCGCCGGCTGCCGAGAAACCGAAGAAAGAGCCGACCGCAAAGCAGAAAGCGCAGCAGGAGCGCATGAAGGACTGCAACGCGAAGGCGAAGGCTGGCGACAAAAAGGGCGACGAGCGCAAAAAATACATGAGCTCCTGCCTGAAAGGCGAGGACGCGGACGCGTCGCCGAAGCAGAAAGCGCAGCAGAACAAGATGAAGTCGTGCAACAAGGACGCCGGCGACAAGAAAATGAAAGGCGACGAGCGCAAGAAGTTCATGAGCGAATGCCTCAAAGGCTGATCGTTCACGCCTGAATCGAGGGCGCCACCATGCGGGACGCACCGGCTGCACAACAGTCCGTGCGTCCCGCTGCATTTTTATGCCGTTATCCCGGGAATAGTTTTTCACAATTGACTGACGCGCGGCGCGGTCAGTGTCCCCCGCGCCAGACGCGTTCGTCCTCCCGCTCTTGAATCCAAACCCGCTGTTCTGTATTTAGTTCCGCCTACACTCTTTTCGCCGCTGGCAACGGTCGGGGTGAGCTTGGCGCCCGCCACGCCAATGCAATCCTGGGGCGCCGAAAAGCACCGCCCAATAATTCACTCCCGGCACACTAACCCGCTTCGGCGGGTTTTTTATTTGTGCGAACAACTATGTACGGGCATGCATTTTGCGATAAGTGAAGTGTGAAGCTAGATATCTGCAACCGACCGGAGGGCAATCGCGAATCGATCCGAAACTCTGCGCTGAGCCTCCGTCGATAATGTCTGGTTCTCGCCAGTGATGCGGTTCACTTTACGAACCGCTGCTTTAGCGAATCAATGTTTGTTTACAGGATAGAAAAAATTTAATGAAAAATGCAGGAATTCGCAGTCATTCAATTGGGGCGGCAATCGCAATGGCGGGATTGTTCGCCGTCCAGCCCGCAGCAGCCGACTCACTCACCTTCAACGGAATGTATTACGCGTCGCCGGATGCGGTGAATATCAGCTACTCGGGCGCGCCCGGGCCCGTCAACGAGTCCGTATTGTCGGGCGGGTTCCGCATGACCAATATCACGCCGGGAACGCCTGTCACATTCATAGCCTGGTGCCTGGACATCTTCGATCGTATGGCTTCACAGTCCTATACGCTGAAATCCGCGGAGAGCTACGTTCCGGGCTGGAGTCATGTTCCGCTGGACATGACCAAAGTCACCGCGCTCGAGCGTCTGGCGTCCAATAACGCCGTGACCAATGCTGCGCAGTCATCGGCCTTCCAGATGGCGGCGTGGGAAATCGTCGACGAGCAGTCAGGGTCCTATACGCTGTCTGCCGGCAATTTCCAGGCCTCCGGCAATACCATACTGACGCCGGACACGATCGCGCTGGCCAATACGTGGCTAAGCAATCTGGGCGCTGCGGCGCCGACCATGAAACTCTCCCTGTGGCAGGCCAATACGCCGGGATCAACGCAGGATCTCGCGGTCTTCGTGCCGGTGCCGGAAGCCCATCCTTACGGGCTGATGATGGCGGGGCTCGGATTGATGGGATTCATCGCCCGCCGCAAGATGCGGCGCGAGAAAGACGCAGAGCCGTATCGACTGTAGGACGAACGCCGCATCGGCGGGGTTTTTTCGCCGCGGGCAGCAGTGGATCGACGGCAGACCCCTGTATAATCGGGACTCTTCAATGAGGGTATGAGCGCGGGTTCGGCAGGGCAGGCCGTATCGGAGTTCAACCGAAACGATGAATAATTTACTGCTGACGGGCGCCACGGGCTTTTTGGGTGGGGCCGTACTCTCCCGCCTGATCCACAGCCCTCAATGGGCGTCCGTGCTGTTGCTGGTTCGCGCTTCCAACCCCGCGCAGGGGCGCGAGCGGGTCCTCGCTACTTTGCGCACTTTTGGAATTCCGCCCGCGCTGTTTTCCAGGGTTGAGACGCGTCAGATCATCTGCGGCGGCTTGACCGACGTCGCCGAATTCGCTGACGATGCGCGGCTCGCTCAAGTCACGCACGTCATCAATTGTGCTGCGCTCGCGTCGTTTGCGAGCCACCCGCAGATCTTTCCCGTCAACGTCGAGGGCACGGTGGAATTTGCGCGCACGCTCAATGCGCGCGCGCGCTTGCAGCGTTTTTTACACGTCGGTACCGGCATGGCGTCCGGCATGCAGGCACCTTCGCCCGTGCGCGAAGCCTATGAGCCCGGCGCCGACGTGCGGCATCTCGTCGACTACACTGCTTCCAAGCTCGAATGCGAGCGCCGGTTACGCGCTGAACTTCCCGGCTTGCCGCTCGTCGTGGCGCGGCCTTCGATCATCGTCGGGCACAGCCGTTTGGGCTGCAAGCCGTCGCCGAGCATTTTCTGGGTATTCCGGTTCGGCACGACGCTCAGGCACTTTACCTGCGGGAGCGACCAACAGATCGACGTGGTCCCGGCAGATTATTGTGCCGACGCGATTCTTGCGTTGCTGCGCAAGCCGCGACTTGCGTATGACAAGTATCACATCGCCGCCGGCCCTCAACGAAGCAGCACTTTCGGCGAACTCGACGTGGCGCTGGCACAAGCGCCCGGTCCGCTCGATCGCAGCGTTTATCGGAAAGTCGATTTCGCGACGCTGGCGACCATGCAGGACCGATTTGAAAATCTATTCGGTGCCGGCAACCAGCGGATGCTGCTGCGCGCAATCCGCCTGTACGGCGAATTCGCGGCGCTGGGAATGACCTTCGATAACACGCGGCTGCTCGCCGAAGGCATTCCGCCGCCGCCGCCGTTCGCCGATTACATCGCGCTGTGCGCGAGTACGACGGCGAGCATGTCGATTTACGAGCAGATGAAATACGACTTCAAAGGCGCCGGCGCCACCCGGCGTCCGCATTTGCATCTTTCGGTGCCGGCGCATGCGCCGGGTGCGGCAAGCCTCGGTCTGGCGGCCTAAGCGCGCTGGCGCTCGGGAGTTGGTCACCCGGACGCATTTCAGCGTCACGTAAGAATCCTCTGTCAGCGGATTGAACCTCAACTCGCGGTCGCGAGTACGTTTTCTCCCTCGTAAAACCCGCAATTACCCGCCGTGCGGTTGGCATGTACGCAACCGCACAGATGCTGACTGCACACACGCTTACGATTCCCCTTGCATGGCCACCGACGGAATGGTTTTCCGTGATGATCAACAGGAGGCGTAAATGAGTTTGGGACTGATTCTTTTAATCGTATTGGTGTTGGCACTAGTCGGCGTAATCCCCGCTTGGGGTCACAGTTCGAATTGGGGCTATGGTCCGAGCGGCGGAATCGGCCTGGTCCTGTTGATAGTCGTGATTCTTTTACTGATGGGCAAAATCTGATCGCAGGATAATCGCGCCTGATTCGGCGCAACGACACGAGGAGCAACCGCATGAACAAGGACCAAGTCAAAGGTACGGCAAAGGACATCGCCGGTAAAGTGCAGGAAAAGGCGGGCGAACTGGTCGGCAGCAAAGAGCAGCAGGTTAAAGGTCTGGCCAAGCAGATTTCCGGCAAATTGCAAAAGGGCGTCGGCGACGTCGAAGAGGCGGTCAAGGACAGTAACAAGCATTAGTAGCATCCTTCGCAACAACCGGCGGCAGGAGACCCGGCGCTTATAACGGCGCCGCGACTCCCGTCGCCGGTGTCGTACAACCCCATTCATCAGCCCGGAATTCCCATGCAAACCGCCGAACTTCCCCTGCATGAAATCGCAATTATCGCGGTCACGCGTGCGGTCGCCGGCGCGGGCGTCGGGCTGCTGGTCGCCGGCAAACTCAACGAAGATCAACGCACGACGGCGGGGTGGGTGCTGCTGACGATAGGCGTCTTGAGTACCGTTCCGCTCGCGGTCAGTTTGTACCGCCGTCTGCGTTAATCGCACTGCGCGTCAGTCCAGCGTCGCGAGTTCGTTCCCCCGCGATCGAAGCGACAGCACGGCATGATTATCGAATCCAGGACCGCGGTATACGGCGCAATTATTGCTAACGCCGCAATCGCAATCACGAAATTCATCGTCGCCGGAGTGTCCGGCAGCTCCGCGATGCTCTCGGAAGGAATCCACTCGACTGTCGACGCCGGCAATGGCGTGCTGTTGATGATCGGGATCCGCCGCAGCGAGCGACAGGCTACGGCCGAGCACCCGTTTGGTCACGGCAAGGAAGTGTATTTCTGGAGCCTGATCGTTGCGGTGCTGATTTTCGGCGTCGGCGGCGGCATTTCGGCTTTCGAAGGTGTAATGCATATCATGCATCCGACGCCGTTGCGCGATCCCGGCTGGAATTATGTAGTGCTCGCGGTCGCCGGCCTGTTCGAGGGCGCGAGCCTCTTCATAGCGCTGCGCGCTTTCTCGCGTGAGCGCAAGGACCGCCCGTTTTGGCAGGCGCTGCGCGCGAGCAAGGACCCCGCGACATATACGGTGATCGCCGAAGACTCAGCGGCGCTGCTCGGATTGGTGTTTGCCGCGGCGGGCATCTGGGCAAGTCATCATTTCGATATGCCCGCGCTGGATGGCGCCGCTTCCATATTGATCGGCATCCTGCTCGCAGTGGTGGCGGTGCTTTTGATCCGTGAATCGCGCGGCCTGCTGGTTGGCGAGGGGATCCAGCCCGCCACCGCGCAAGCCATCCGGGAACTCGTGCTCCAGGATCCGCGCGTGAAGCTCGTTGGTCGTCCGCTCTCGATGTATATCGGACCGGAAGAAGTTCTGCTCGCTCTCGATGTGCAGTTTGGTGCGGAACTGCAGACCGATGAGATCGCCCGCACGGTGCGCGGTCTCGAGCGGCAGATTCGCGATCGATTCCCGAAAATCTGCCGGATCTATATTGAAACCTCGACGCTGGAAGGCGCTCCCGCGCGTGTCGGGTCCGCGTCCGGTTAGGGTCTGGATATGAGTCCGCGCCTACACCACAACGCAGATATGATTGCGCGGTTAAGGACTGTTCCAGATTGCGGCCTGCCCAGCGTCAGGAGCGGTCTCGGCTTTTGTCTCTGTGCCGCGATTGGCCATCGTCGGGCGCGCGGCGCGTTGGGCGGTTTGCGATCTGGTGCCCGACCTGATGCTTTTCCGGCTCCTCGTTGTCCGGCGGGACCGCGTCCGGGTCGTCCGGTTTTTCCGGTCGTTGGGAATCAGGCTCGGGCTGCTTTTTGCCAGGTGGTTTCTTGAACTGATCCATGAATATCTCCGTAACTGGCGCGGCTTCGCGCGATTTAAAAGCCAGAAAATGATGAGCGACAGCCGCCTTTCGTGGCAGCGGCAGATCGCCCATTTCGCGATAGGATTCGACTGCCAGACAAGCGGCTACGCGCGCGCAGGAATCGTCTGTCGGACAACCGCACCGTTTTGTGCATGCTTTGTGCATAAGCTGTGGAGTAGCGGCGCGAAAACCCCTCCGTCCGATCAGTGACTTTCAGGCAAAATGGGGTTTGCCGTCCCCCGCCCCCAGGAGAACCATGGAAGCCGCCACCGATAAATACCTGTATTTCACTCAGCCCGGTTGAAGTAGCTGCCTCAGAACGAAAGAGTTTCTTTCGAAAAACGGCATCGACATGGTCGTTATCGACGTCTTGAACGACGCCGGCGGCCGCGAATTACTGCTCAACAAGTACGGGCTGCGCAAGGTGCCCGTGCTGGCCAAGGGCGACCAATATGCGATGGGCCAGATGCTCGACCCGTTCGCGGAACTGGTGGGCCTGCCCATGCCGGGCGCCGGCCGCCTGTCGCCCGCGCTACTTTACGGGAAATACGCAATGGTGTTTGCCGCGGCGCAGCGCCATGCCCGGCAGTTTCCCGCCGCGCGCTTTCGCGAACGCGTGATTCCCCACCGCGAACGCGTGATAAGGACTCTGTGTTACCACGTGTTCCGCATCGGCGAAGCGTTCCTCGAGACGTGGGATGGCGCCGAATATTCGGTGAAGATCGCCGATAACGAGCCGCCGGATTCGCTGGAGACCGGCGATAACATCGCGGGCTATGGCGCGAGCGTGTGGTTGCGTTACGAGGCGTGGTGGCGCGGCCTGAACGACGGGGACCGCAATCTTGCGCGAGTGCTCAAGACCTATTACGGCGACACCGTGGCGCACAAGGTGTTCGAGCGCGTGACGTGGCACTCCGCGCAGCACTGCAGGCAACTCGTCGCCGTGCTCGAGCGTATGGAAATTCGCCCTGACGCGCCGCTCACCGCAGCGGATCTCGCCGGCCTGCCACTGCCCGAGCGCTTGTGGGAATGATGCGCTAACCCGGTAGTGGTCTGGATAACGGGTAGCTTAAAACCCTCCGCCACCCGGGCATGGCGCGCCGCCCTCCATCCATGTCTTGAATGCATTGACGGTATCCGCGCGCGAGACCGGCGGCGTGGACCGGTTGTTGCCGGGCGCCCAGCCCCACGCGACCTGTTGATTGCTGCGGATATGGGCGAGCATCGACGCCAGGTCGCGGCCGCCCGTGGCGCGGCGGTCCTTGAGCGTGCGGCATAGCTCGCGCGCAGTCACGCCGTTGAAAATCATTTTGGTTTGCGGCGGCGGCAGGCGCCAGCCCGGCGAGCCGGGCGGCGCGTGTTCGCCATAGGCGACCGGCAGATTGGTTTTCTGGTGACACGAAGAACATTCGTTGGCGACCGCGCCGCGGCCGGTGGGTCCGCGCACGACAAACTGCTCGTGCGGAGTTTCCTTGTCATCCTGGAACGGCGAATCGCCGGCGATGTGGCAGTTTTGGCAGCGCGGATGCTGCAGTACCGACCGCACGACTTCGAACGCGCTCAGCGCGCGGTCCTGCGCTACCGGCGCCTTCGCGTCCACCAGGCCGATCATCGCCAGCACCAGCGTTACGCTGATCATGACGCGCGGATAGATTGTTTGCATCGGATTCTCCCCGGCGCGGAGTTTACTATGCCCGCGCGCTATCGCGCCGGAAAAGTGGAATATCGCCACCCGCGTGGAAGCGCTCGCTCGCGGCTCCGGGCGGGCGGAACGATTCCAGGCCGCCGGAGTATAATTTTATCTGCTCAAGCGAAAGGAACTTCCATGAACACGGAACAGCGTGCATCGACACCGCAACCATGCTGGCTGGCGTGGTTCGGAAAAGGCCGCTTGCCCGGTATAGCAGGCCTCGCGCTTGCGCTGTTAGGCGGGGGCGCGTGCGCGCAGAGCGTATGGACTTACGAAGTCATAGGTCCGGATAACAAGGCGACCGTCAGTTTTAAAGCCCCTAAAGACATCAGCTATCCCCCGCCGGGCCAGCCGGTGCCGATTTACGACCCCAAGGCAAAGCAGGGCACTGTGTTGACGCCGCAGGAAGCGGCAGCACGCCTGCGCGCGCCCATGCTGATCATCATTCTCGGGCCGGCTTATTAGCGCGCGGTTGCCGGCTCCGCTGCGCGCTGGCCGTGCCCAATTCAGTGCGGGCGGCGAGGCAAGGCCCGTCAGCCTGCCGACGCCTTAATCGATCGTCGCGCCCGAAGCCTTTACGACCGGGCCCCATTTGTTCATTTCACTGCGGATAAACTCCGTGTAATCGCGCGCGCCGAGCGGCGAGACGAACGCGCCCTGGCTTGCGAACCGTTCTTTAACTTCGGCCAGCGCGACCGCCGAGAAAATTTCCTTGCCGATCTTCTCGGCGATAGCGCGCGGCACGCCCGCGGGACCTGAAATTCCATACCACAGCCCGCCCTCGATGCCCGGGTAGCCTGCTTCCGCCAGAGTCGGGATATCGGGCAGCGCGTTCGAGCGTTTCGCGCTGACCGCGGCGAGCGCGCGCAGCCTGCCCGCGTTGATCTGCCCCAGCAGCGACGGCAGCCCGTCGAACATGACCTGGATTTGCCCGCCGACGAGGTCGATCACGGCCGGACCGCTGCCCTTATATGGCACGTGCACGATGGGCGCGCCGGTGACCGACTTGAAGAGCTCTCCCATCAGGTGCGGCGGACCGCCGCTGCCCGACGATCCGAACAGCAGCGTGCCGGGTTTGCCTTTGGCGAGCGCCACGAATTCTTTAACGGAACGCGCGGGCACCGCTTGATTGACGGCCATCACGCCGGGAATCGTTGCGATCAGCCCCATATGCGTGAAATCTTTGATGGCGTCGTACGGCAGCTTGCGGTACAACACGGGGCTGATGCCGTGCGTGGTGCTGGAGGAGAGCAGCAATGTGTAGCCGTCAGGCGTCGCCTTGGAAACGAATTCTGTCGCGATGACGCCGGCGGCGCCGCCGCGATTTTCGACGATGACGTTCTGGCCGAGCGCGTCGGCGAGCTTGCTGCCGATCAGGCGCGCGGTGAAATCGCCGGCGCCGCCGGGCGGCACCGGCACCACGAGGCGGATTGGCCGCTGCGGATATGCGTCCGCGGTTGCCACAGGCGCCCACGGTGCGAGCATCCCCGGCAAGAACGCGTGCCACCACACGCGCATCGCGCGACTGCTGAACGCGCCAAAAATTCTCATTGCACGGTTGCCCTTTTTGCTGCCCGCAGCGCGCGCCCGGCTGCACAGCGTTGGACAGCGATTTTGAATCTAACTATGATGCCATGAACGGCGACGGTAGAGGTGCGCGTGAAAGTGCTGAGCGGACAACAGGTCGACGACTATAGGCGGAACGGTTTTCTGTTCCCGATACCGGTGTTGACGTCAGCCGAGGCCGCGAAAGGCATGCGCAACATCGAACGGCTTGAAGCGCGCATTGGCACGCCGCTCGCCAAGGCGCACAAAAAATATCGCTCGGGCTCGTACACGTTTTTGCCGTGGGTGGAGGCGTTGTGCCGGCATCCGCGCGTGCTCGATGCGGTCGAGGATGTGCTGGGTCCCGACATCCTCGTGTACTGGGCGACGTTCTTCATCAAGGAGGCCGGTTCGCCCGCATTTACCGCGTGGCATCAGGACTCGACGTATTTCGGGCTCGCCCCGCACGAGCACGTGACCGCGTGGGTCGCATTGTCCGACGCAAGCATGGCCGCGGGTTGCATGGAAGTACTGCCGCCCCACGGCGCGCCGCGCCAGTACTACCACGCCAATTCGCGGCTCGAGCACAGTATCAACGCCGCCGGCCAGGTCATTGTAGAGCCGCTCGACGAGAGTGGCGTGACCGCGATGGAGCTGAAAGCGGGCGAAATGTCGCTGCACCACACGCTGTGCCCGCATCGCTCGGCGCCGAACGCGGCGGCGCACCGGCGCGTTGGCTACGGGATCAGCTACATCCCCGCGCACGTGCGCTCGACGGGCTCGCGCCGCCAATCCGCGCTGCTCGTGCGCGGGCGCGACCACGGCAATTTCGATCTGCTGCCTTCGCCGGCCGCGGAGTTCGCTCCGGCCGCGGTCGCCGCGGGCGAGCGGTTTTTCACGCACTTCATGGACAACTACGCCGAGCAGGTCAAACGGCATGCGGAGCAGTTCGCGCCCGCGCCGGCGCTGGTTGCATGCAAGGCCTGAGCGTCCGGGATTTTCTTGGTATACAGTCTCCCTGATTCACGTGCGTAGCAAGCCGGAGGAAACCGATGAAAATGTCGTTCTATGAGATGCTCGAGGTGCCGCGCAAAGCGCCGCAGGCGCAGATCGACCGCGCCTATGCAATGATGACGGCGAGACTCGGTGCGACTACGAGCGTGCGCGGCAGCGCCGAAACGCTGACCCAGCTCAACATGATCAACGACGGGTACAGGATTCTGTCCGATCCCGAGAAGCGTGCAATGTATGACGCGAAGCTTTACGCGAGCGACGCCGGGATCAAGCTCATGTTTTTCCCGAAAGACACCAAAGCGGTCAAGAAACTCGGCATCGATACGATGATTTTTGCGGCACTCGCTTGCGTGTTCACGTACGTCGTCTACCAAAAACTAAACCGTGAAACGGACCCTGGCCGGCTCGATCAGTTAAAAATGGACGGGAAAATGTCCAACCCGCAAATTAAAACGCCCGCGTCCATCGAGATGCCGGCGAATGCGCCGGCGGGGTCAGCCATCGGCAAGGCAGGCGACAAGTAGGCCTAGGTCCAGCCGAAAGGGATGAGCGCCTAGCCGGCGAGTGGCGAGTTTCGCGGTATCCAGTGGTTTAACGGGTTTACCGTGTTTTCGGGAGCAGCGATACGCGGCAGCGTAACGCTGAATCGTCGGTAACGCTTACAACTACCTCGGTATCGCTGGCTTCCATTTTTAATACGATGCTGCCCCCGTGTGTTGTATAGCCAACGTCAGCTCTTGCGCGCGACCAGCATCGGAACAATTTCCTTCATCGCGGCGCGCGCTTTTTCCCGCAGCACGGCGTCGTCGTTGTTGGCGACCGGATGCTCGATCACCGCAAACGGATAACCCTTGAGGCCGTTGAGATCGCTGACGGCCTGCGCGGTACGCGCGAAGCGGTCGGTGATGATGGCGACGGCCGGGATGCCGAGCCGCTCTGCTTCGATCGCGTCGTGCAGACTGCACGACGAGCAGCTTCCTCAATCGCCGATTGCGGCGAGGATCGCGTCCGCGCCGGCCATCTCCATCAGCATGGATTGAGGAACCGGGCGAGACGCATCGGGTTTGCGCCGGCGGATGCATTCACGCACGCCGTGTTCTTTGCGCAAGATATCTTCTATAAAATCAAAAAGACGCCGGGTGCCGATTTTTGCGTTGTCGATCATGCCGACGACCGCGCCATCAAGGGACGCGAGCGGCGGCGCCATGCGCAGTGCTTCGCCGTGCGCCGACTGGGTTGGATCAAGAACTCTGAGCGTCATAAGTTTCTCCTACAAAGGAAATGCCAGCGTCAATTTACTATCGGCATCGTGACCGCGAGCGATTTTTTGCCATACCACGGCGGTAGAATCGCCCCGAAGCCGCCGGCCGGACCGCCCGCGGCCACGATCAGCAAGTCGTCCGGCGAACGCAACGCGCGATAAACCTTGTCTTCGTCCTTGCGGCCTGCAACAGCGGCTTTGCCGACCGAGCGCCAGTCGCCGCGCTTCACCTGCGCGGTCTCAAATGTGTATTCGCGAATGTTTTGCTTCGTCCAACCCGCGGCCGCAAAAATTTCGCGGTGTTGCTTGGGGATAACGAAAGCGTAGTTACCTTCCCAGATCGAATACGTCAGCATGTTGCTGCGCATGGCGGCGACATAGGTGTCGATAATCTCTTTGGGATCATGCGTCCATTCGTTCATGATCTGATGCGGGGATTCGACTTGCAGCGCGGTCACCGCAGAGGCGCCCGCGGGAATGCCGCGTTCAACCGCCAGCGGCAGCCACGGCGAATCCTCCTCGTCCTCCGCGACGCAAAAAGTGAATTTTCCTGGATGGCCGAGCGTCGAGCGGTCGAGCTGCCCAGGGATGCCGCCCAACACGTTAAGCAGAATCAGGCGCACGCTGCGGCCGATCGTCGCATTCGCGCGGCTCGCATTGGCGAGCACGTTATGCGTGGCGTTCATCCCGAGCGCGAGCCGGATCGGCCCGTTGACGACGATGAAAGGCGCACTGCCCCCGGTACTCGCGGTGCTGCCGTGCAATGCATATTCGGGCTGGCACATCGCTTTGATGACCGCGACGACAACCGGCAGGTAATCGGGCAGGCAACCGGCCATTACCGCAGCGATCGCGATTTTCTCAGCGGTGATGCTGCGCCGGCGCACCGGTTCGACGCCGATCACGTCCGCCGCGCTGAGATTCGCCGCGGCAAGAAATCGCGTGACCGCAGCTTCGGTCGGCGCGACGATCGGCAAGCCGTCGGTCCAGCCGTTGCGCTGGTAAAGCTCGTTGACCTCTGCCGCGTCGGCGACTTCATAAACTTCGCTCGCAAACCCCGGGATGCCGCTCATGACTGGCCCTTTCGCCGCGAATGGTGCATAGGCTTCATATGATGCCATCGTTGCGCAGCCGCCGCACTTCCGCCGCCGACAACTGCGCGAAACGCCCGAGCACTTCTTCGGTATGCGCGCCCGGCAGCGGCGCCGGCGTGTTGTATGCAGCGGGCGTGCGGCTGAACTTGATGGGAAAGCCCGGGCCCCGCGCCGCCGCGGCGACGCCGGTCAGCGGATTGACGAGAGGCACTATCATGTCGCGCTCGGCCAATTGCGACCACTCCAGCACTTCCTCGGTCGATCTCACCGGGCTGCACGGCACTCGCGCCATGGCGAGCGCATCGACCACTGCGGACTTCGATTTGCCGCTCGTCCACGCAGTCACCACCGCGTCAACCCTGGCGTTGTTCACGATGCGCCAGCCGACGTTCATCATGTCGGGATCGCTCTTGATGTCGGCGCGGCCCATCGCGTCGAGCAGCGAGCGCCATTCGGCATCGGTCGCGGCGCCGATTGCGACCCACCCGTCGGTGGTCGCAAAGGTGTTGAACGGCGAAAAGCGCATGATGCGATTGCCTTGGCGCGCCGCGATGTTGAGCCGCTCGTAGCAATCAACCGGCTCATCGAAGATCAGCGCGAACAGGCAATCCGCCATCGACACGTCGATGGCCTGGCCTTCGCCGGTGCGCTCGCGATGCAAGAGTGCGGCGACCACGCCGCTGGCCGCGAACGAACCGGCGAGTGCGTCGGAAATTGGCGAGGCGATTTTGACTGGCGGCCCGTCCGGGTGTCCGGTCATGCTCATGATACCCACCGCCGCCTGGATCATCAGGTCATACGCTTTGGCGTCTTTCTGCGGGCCGGTCGAACCGTATCCCGTGATCGCGCAGTAGATGATAGCCGGCCTGACGGCGCACAAAGCGGGATAGTCGATGCCGAGTCGCGTTGCCACGCCGGG
Source organism: Burkholderiales bacterium (assembly GCA_046596405.1). Classification (GTDB taxonomy): domain Bacteria; phylum Pseudomonadota; class Gammaproteobacteria; order Burkholderiales; family SG8-41; genus PALSA-1004. Next base: position 2,591 of record JBKJMN010000152.1, on the reverse strand, counting down.
ACTGAAATTTTCAACGACGACGTCGGCCTTCGCCGCGAGCTGCAGAAATATTTCGCGGCCGCGTTGCGCTTTGAGGTCGAGCGTGATCGATTTTTTGCCGCGCTGGCGCTTCAAGTACGCGAGGCCCATGTCCTCGTCCGTGGTGCGCGTGAAGGAAACGCCGCGCGGGCCGTCGAAAGGCGGCGCGAAAACGGTCGGGTCGCCGCTCTTCGGATCGTCGATTTTGATGACTTCCGCGCCCATGCCCGCGAGCAATAGCGTTGCCTGCGGTCCGGAAAAGAACCGTGTGAGGTCGAGCACGACGATGCCGTCAAGAATTTTCTTCATGGTCGCGATATCGGGATTGCATAGGCTTGCGCGAGGCGTCTCACATCGTCTCACATGAGCGCCCGCGAAGCCGGACGTGCTTGCAAGTTTATGCCAGAAACCCTGCCAGGCGTGCCCCTAGATTAGAACGCCGGTTGCGTGATAATGTGCGCATGTGCCCCGCGCGCCTGGAGCAAGGTTCGGCTCGCCGCGGCGCATATCCGACAGCGGAATCATTATGCTTAAAACCTGCACGCATCTTTTCGCCGTTGGCGCCGCCGTGTTAGGCGTGCAGGCGCCGGCATGGCCGCAGGCCGGCTATCCGAACCGCCCGGTGCGCATCATCGTCGCTTTCCCGGCGGGGCAGGCGACCGACCTGGCTGCCCGCGCAATCGCGCAAAAGCTCTCGGAAAATCTCGGCCAGCAATTCATCGTCGACAATCGCCCTGGTGCTGCGAGCATCATCGGCTCGGAGGCCGCGGCCAAAGCGCCGAACAACGGTTACAACCTGTTCATGGGATCATCGGGCAGCCTGGCGGTGAACCCGGGCATGTATGCCAAGCTGCCCTATGACCCGGTGGGCGATTTCATGCCGATTTCGCAGGCGCTGTACGTGCCGTTCTTCATCTTCGTGCATCCCAGCCTGCCGGCCACCAATGTGAAGGAGCTGGTCGGTTTTCTCAAGGCCAATCCGAACAAAGTTAATTTTGGCTCCGCCGGCACCGGCGCGAGCAACCATTTGTCGGCCGAATTGTTCAAAAGCGTCACCGGCGTTTCGATGGTGCATGTTCCGTATAAGGGTTCGCCGCCGGCCGTTACGGATCTCGTCGGCGGACAGATCGCGCTGATGTTTGAAACCGGCCCGCTCGGCTTGCCGCATGCGAAAAGCGGCAAGCTCCGGGTTATCGCAGTCGGGAGCCGCCAGCGCTCCGCAGCGATGCCCGAGCTCGTGACGATCGCTGAGTCGGGCTATCCCGGCTTCGAGACCGTCGGCTGGGCCGGGCTGCTGTCGCCGGCCGGCACGCCGAAAGAGATTATCGCGAAGCTCAACAGCGAAGTGGTGCGCGTGATTGCCCAGCCCGGAATCAACGACCGCTTCGTCTCGCTCGGCGCCGAACTCGTCAGCAGCTCGGCGGAGGATTTCGGCGCTTATATCAGATCTGAAATCGCGAAATGGGGCAAGGTCATCAAGGAATCCGGGGCCAGAATGGATTGAGCGCGGGCCCGCCGCTACCGTCGTCACCACCACAAAATCAGGAGCTGCTATGAGCAACACGAGCAACACGAGCAACACGTTGTTTCACTTTTCATTCGCCGTAAACGATCTTGACCGCGCACGTAAATTTTACGGCGGAATGCTGCAGTGTCCCGAGGGCCGCCAGGTCAAGGGGCGCATCGACTACAATTTTTTCGGCCATCACATCGTCGCCCATCTCGCGCCGGAAGAGGTGATCGGCGACCAGGGCCGCAAGATTGGCGGCGCGCTGGCAACACCGTTGCGCCATTTTGGCGTGGTAATGACGCTCGCAGATTTTCAGGCGGCCGCGACGCGCCTCGAGGCGGCTGGCGCGCACTGGATCAACCAGCCCAGCGTCACCCAAAAAGGCACGGTGCGCGAACAAATGCTGATGACCGTCAGCGACGATTGCGGAAATGCGATAGAATTCAAAGGTCTCAGCAATATCACGGACGTCTACGCGGTGCGCGAAACCGAAACCGCCACAGCCTGATATCTCAGGTAAATCATGTAACCAACGGAGGGGTTGGCAAGTGAAGAGAAAATTTACGTTGCGCTTCGATCAAACGAAGGCGAGCTGGGTGCTGAAGCACGACGACACCGAAAAAGTAGTCCGCACGTTTAAATCCAAGGAAGAAGGCAGCCGGGCTGGGGTGCTCAGAAAGACGCTCGGCAAAACAGGTGGCATCGTGGTCCTGCGAACCAAGACCGGGGTGTTCGACGAAGAGCGCGTCTTTCCGGAATTGCGCGGTTGATTTCCGTATTCAGCGCGTCGGCTCGTTGTACAAGGCCCACGGCGCTGGAATTGACAGTCGCCACGATGGTCAATTGTTCGGGCGCACGGCCGCAAAGTCGATAAACCCGCGCGCGACATCGGTGCGGACAAGTTCCACGCGGACGCGGTCGCCGACATCGAGGCCCTCCGCTCCGCGCACGACCCGGCCTTCTGCCGCCGGCCCGGAAATACGTACCCAGGTCCCTTTGTCCGACGCGCCGGTCACGATGGCGTCAAATTGCGTGCCGGTCCGCGACACGAGGAGCAGGGCGG
>JBKJMN010000138.1:0-10550 GCA_046596405.1 Burkholderiales bacterium | reverse complement strand
TCCGAGTTTATCTGCGGCTACCAAAGGTTTAATCAGTGCATCGCCTGCTTTCACGCCTTTGCCTTGCGGAAACACGAACAACGGATTGATATCGAGTTCGGCGACATGGTCCTTGAGATCGAGCGCGAGCGCGGACAGGCGCACGATAGCATCCGCCAGCGCGTCGAGGTCGGCGGGTGCGGCGCCGCGCGCGCCGGTAAGCACTGCGTAGCCCTTGATCTCGCCGATCATCTCGAGTGCGCCGGCTTTGGTCACGGGCGCAATGCGGAACGCGACGTCTTGAAGCACTTCGGCAAAGATGCCGCCGAGCCCGAACATCACCGCCGGCCCGAACAGCTTGTCGTTGCTGACACCGAGGATCGCTTCGATGCCGCCGCTGACCATTTCCTGCACCAGCACGCCATCGATGCGCGCACTGCTCTTGTACGTTTTTGCGTTGCGCAGGATGTCGTCATACGCGGCCGCGACTTCGGCGTCAGACTTGAGACCCAGCCGCACGGCCTTCGCCTCCGTCTTGTGCGGGATCTCCGGCGACTGCACTTTGAGCACGACGGGATAGCCGATGCGCTGCGCCAGCGCGACGGCCTGCTCGCGGCTCGTCGCAAGTTCTTCCTGCGTGATGCCGACGCCGTAATGAGTGAGAACCTGCTTGGCCGCGAATTCAGTGAGGTCGTCCCGCCTGCCGGCAAGCATGCTCCGCGCTTCGACGCTCGTGATGGCCGGCGCCTCTTCTGCGCGCAGCGCATCCGCGCGCCGCAGAGCTTCGGCGTACCACGACAGCGCCGATAACGCGCGCCCGCAACGCACCGGCGACTTGTAATGCGGAATTTTTTCCGCATCGAGCATCGCGTACGCTTCCTGCGCGACCGAATCGCGCGCGCTCCACGTCAGAAAAATCGGTTTTTTGCTGTTTTTTGCGACGGCGACGATTTCACGCGCGACGCTCGTCGCCAGATCGCCCATCAGCGACGCATTGATCATTGCGATCGAATCGACGTTGGGATCGTCGAGCACCGCGTTGAGCGTGCGGCTGATCATGGTGAGATCGCTGAATATCGCGGCCGTCACGTCGATCGGGTTAACCAGCGAGCCGAATGACGGCACGATATCGCGCAGCTTATCGGTCGTCGCGGCCGCAAGTTGCGGCACCTGCATGCCGCGGCTGACGCATTCGTCGGTCATCAATATGCCGGCGCCGCCGGAAATCGTGATGATGGCGACGCGGTTGCCCGCCGGCAGCTTGCCGCACTGGAACGCGCGGCTGTAATCCACCACGTCCTGGATGTCGTCGACCTGGATGATGCCGGCCTGGCGGAACGCCGCCTTATACAACGCCATCGCGCCGCCGAGGTTGGCGGTGTGCGACGCCGCGGCTTTCTGGCCCTGCTCCGTGTTGCCGACCTTCCACGCGAATATCGGCTTCTTTTTGGCCAGCGCGCGGTTGCCGACTTCGATCAACCGGTGCGCGTCCTTGAGGCCTTCCATGTAGCACGCGATAATGTCGGTGTGCGCGTCGTCGATGAAGTAATCGATGAAATCGAGCGAGCTCACGCCGATTTCGTTGCCGGTCGTCACCATCTGGCGGAAATGCAGTCCGCCGTCCAGCGCGGCGAGGTTCATCACCGAAAAGCCGAAACCGCCGCTCTGCGACACCATGCTGATGCGGCCGGGCTCGTAGTCGTCGCCGAAGATCGAGCCGAAGCCCGCGTATACGCGGTCGGCCGGATTGATCATGCCCTGGCAGTTGGGGCCGATGATGCCGATGTCGAATTCGGCCGCGATTCCCGCGAGCTCGCCCTGCATAGCGACACCTTTCCCGCCGGTCTCGGAAAATCCGGAGCTGAAAACGATCGCGTACGGCACCCCGCGCTTGCCGCATTCGCGCAGCGTATCTGCGACGCGCGCCGCATTGATCAAAATCAGCGCGAGGTCCGGCGTCTCCGGCAGCGCCGCGAGCGATGGATAGCATTTAACGCCGAGAATTTCCTGGTACTTGGGATTGACCGGATAAAGCTTGCCCGCGTAGCGGTGCGTGACGAGGTGCTTCAACGGCTGACCGCTGATCGACACCAGGTCCTGCGAAGCGCCGATGATGGCGATCGAGCGCGGGCTGAAAAAACGTGCGAGGTCGGTGCGCATTCCGTATCACTGTTTCCGTCGGAAATCCGCGGCAGGAACGGTCGCGGAAAAAAGTCGTTATGTTACTGCAAAGGCGTGGTCGCGTGATAGCGCGCGCCAGCGCCGGACGCGCGGCGATGCTATCATTCCCCCTCCCATGAATACCGCCACCGCAACTGCCAATACGCCGCCGCAATCGTTCAAGGACGTGTGGCTGATCTCTGCCGGCCACGGCCTCACGCACTGGTACACCGCGACGTTCTACATCCTGCTGCCGCTGATCGGCAAAGAGTTCGGCCTGTCATACACGCAGATCGGGTTGATCATGACGGTGCAGTATCTCGCCGGCGCGATTTCGAACATACCCGGCGGCATGATCGTCGACATGATCGGCAAAAAAGGCTACCTGATGGCGTGTTCGCTGTTCTGGGTCGGCTTTCCGTATGCACTGATGAGCCTCGTGCACAGCTTCTGGATGCTGTTGATCTGCGTCACGTTGGTCGGCATCGGCAACAACCTGTGGCACCCGGCGGCGATCCCGACGCTCGCTTACCGCTACCCCAAGCGCCGCGCGCTGGTGCTCGGATTTCATGGCATGGGCGGCAACGTCGGCGAAGCGCTCGCGCCGTTCGTGGTCGGCGTGCTGCTCGGCTGGTTCAGCTGGCGCACCGTGGTCGTGATCAACGTCATTCCGGGCCTTGCCATGTCGCTGCTGATACTGCTCCTGCTCGGCACGTTCACGATGCGCAAGGCCAGGGACGACAACGCGATCAACGCCGGCGCCGCGGGGCACAGCGTAAAAGAATATCTGCGCGATTTCGCGGGCCTGCTTAAAAACAAATCGCTGATGCTCATCGGCTCGAGCTCCGCGATGCGCACGATGACGCAATCGGGTCTCATGACCTTCCTGCCGGTCTACCTCGCGTACGAGCTCGAATATTCAACGTTCGCCGTCGGCGCCTGCATGACCGTCCTGCAGGTGGCCGGCTTCATCGCGGCACCCGTGGGCGGGCACTTGTCGGATAAATGGGGCCGCAAGCAGATGATCATGTCGAGCATGCTCCTGTCGGGGGCGATGATCGTTGGCATGGTGCTGGCCGGCCGCAGCGTATGGTTCGTGGTATTCATCGCGTTGGTGGGGTTTTTCCTGTACGCGATGCGCGCGGTGCTGCAGGCGATGGCCATCGAAGCCGTGCCGAAAAACCTGGCGGGCGCCGGAGTCGGCCTGCAGTTCGGCTTCACTTCGCTGGGCGCCGCGATTTCGCCGTCAATATTCGGCCTCATCGCCGACAGCTTCGACATCCACAAAGCGTTCTACTTTCTGGCCGGCACCATCGTGCTCGCCAACCTCCTCGTTTTCTTCCTGCCCAAGGACGCCGGTCAGCCTGCCGCACACGCCGCCGGCTGATTGTTTTTCCGCGCCACCCGTTACCGGAGAGATTCCAGTGAAAAAAAGCGAACTGTACGAACAAGGCATGGCAACGCGCAAAAAAGTCATGGGCAAAACACACCTCGCGAAGCGCCACGCCGCCACCGACAAATTCTCCCTGCAGCAGCAGCAATTCGTCACTGAATATGCGTGGGGCGCGTTCTGGTCGCGCAAGGACCTGCCATTAAAAATTCGCAGCCTGGTCACGCTCGCGATGATCACGGCCTTGAACCGCCCCGACGAAATCAAGGGCCATATCCGCGGCGCGCTCAACAACGGCGCGACGCCCGAAGAAATAATGGGGGTGTTTCATCACGCGACCGTTTATTGCGGGTTCCCCGCCGCCAACGGTGCCGTGCGCGCGGGGGCTGAGGTATTTAAGGAATTAGGGTTGGTTTAACAGCAGCCGTTAGGGTCGCGCCTCCGCGGGCCGGCTTCAGCTTACGGCTTCGCGAGCCCGACTTCCGAAAGCGCGTTCCTGAACTGCTCGTACTGCGCCTTCAGATATTTGCTGCTGTCCGCGCTGTTCATATAGGTGTCCTCGAAGACGTTGTTATCGAGGTCTTTCTTCCATTCGTCGGTCTTGACGAGCCGCGCGATCACGCCGTCCCAGTATGCGATCTGCGCGGCAGTCATGCCCTTCGGGCCGGCCAGCAGGCGCCAGTTGGTGATGCGCACGTCTATGCCCTGTTCTTTCCACGTCGGCACGTTCGCCAGCACTCCGGGCAGCCGCTGCGGCGCAGTGACGCCGAGCACGCGCATCTTGCCCGCGGCAAGGAAAGGAAGCACGTTGTTGGCAGCCGACGAAATAAGATCGACATGTCCGCCGAGCGTCGCCGTGACCGCTTCTCCGCCGCCCTGAAACACGACCGTCTTCAATTTTTTCACGTCGCCGCCCGCTGCTTTGGCAATCAACGCGAAAGCGATGTGGTTCGGTCCGCCGGCACTGCTGCCGACCGAAGCGCTCACTGACGCGGCATCTTTTTTCAGCCGCTCGATGAGGTCCCTGCCTATCATGAGCGGCGACTCCTGACGCACCGACAGCGCGACAGATTCGGAGTACATCATTGCCAGCGGCGTTATATCGGCATAACCGATTGCGCTGCGGCCGTTAATCTGGTTGGTGAGCAGTGTTGTATTCGCGATCTCGACGTAATGCGCGTCGCCCGCATGCTGATTGAGATACGCCCAGCCCACGGCGCCGCCGCCGCCCGGCTTATTGACGACGGTGATCGGCGCTTGCACCAGCCGTTTCTCCACGAGCAGGTGATTGAGCGTGCGCGCGGTCTTGTCCTGCCCGCCGCCGGCCCCGGTGCCGACGATAATCTCGACGGCCTTCTCGGGTTTCCACTGGGCGAGCGCGGGCTGCGCGAACAGGGCGGCGCCGATAAGAATTACTTTGTACGTTTTGTAGTTCATTGCGTCAACGGCAGCTTTTCGACCGCCCCCGTTTGCAAAGAGCGCTCGATCGCGAGCGAGATTTCCAGAGCGCGGCGCGCGTCCTGCGGCGTCGCCAGCACGCACTGGCGGCCGGTCGCAAGATAGTCCAGCCACGCGCGCGACTCGGACGCGACCGGTCCCTGGAATTCGCCGAGCGCCCAGTCGCCGGGCGTGCCGCTACCGAGAAACACCATGTTCACGGTGTGGTCCGGTATGTACACGTGCGGCACGCCGACGTTGCTGTACATGAGCTGGTCGGTGTGGTCGTCGTCGAGGATCATCACGCCTTCGGTGCCGAGTATCTCGACGCGCGCCGCGTGGCCGAGCGATGGATAGTGCTGCGGCAGCGCGTAGCACACGCCGAAATTGACCACCGCGCCGTCGGCGAACGTGACGATTGCCCACGTAACGTCATTGGTGTTGTAGCCGGTGTCCTTCAGTACGCTGCCCTTGCCGCGCGCGAACACCTCGACTGCGGGATTGCCGGCGAGCAGCCAGTTCACCAGATCGATGTAATAGGTGAGCCCCGACACCGAGCTGTTTTCCGGCAGCCGCTTCAAGGTCTGCAGCGCCTGCGAGCGCGAGTTGTACACGCGCGCGGCAGCGCTCGTTACGCGGCCCAACCTGCCCTGGAGGATCTGCTCCTTCGCAAGCAGATAGCGGTCTTTGTAGCGCCGGCTGAACCCGACGCGCAGGTCGCCCCCCGTGCGGGCGACCGCGGCAATCAGCTTGTCGGCCTCGCCAAGGTCGAGCGCGAGCGGCTTCTCGACCAATACGGCCTTGCCGAGCTCGAGCGCCTGCAATACCGGCAGCGAGTGCTCGAGCTCTATCGTGGAGACGATGACGGCCGTGACTTCAGGGCGCGAGATCACGGAGAGATTGTCGGTCGAATGAAACTGCGCGCCGGTGCGGGCCGCGAGTTTTTGCGCGCGCGTGGAATCGCAGTCCGACACCGCGAGAAATTTGACCGCCGGATGCGCCGCCGCCATCACCGCGCGCAGCGTGCCGATGCGCCCGGCTCCGATGACCGCGATGCCGAGTTCTTTGCGTTGCAAGATTTTATTTTCTTGTTTTGACGGGTCGATGGTTGAGAATGATAGCCGAAAGACATGCTATAAAGCACTCTCCCTTGCCGGCTTTCGCTATGTCGTTAACAACCAGAAACCCGTGGCGACCCCAGCGCGCGATCGAAATCGTCGCGGGCACGCCGCCGGGCGCGGGCCTCGACCGCACGGCGCGCGCGCTCGCGCGGGCGATCGAGTCGCAAGCGCTCGTCGACGTGCCGGTCACCGTCATCAATTTGCCCGGCGACGCGAGCCGGCGGATCTGGGCCTATCTCGATCGCTTCCCGGGCGACGCGCACGTGCTGGCGGTGACCTCACCCAATGTGACGACGGACTTCCTGACGGGCCAAACGCCGTTCGATCACGACAGCTATACGCCGCTCGCCATGTTGCATAACGAGTACATCGTGTTTGCTGCGCGTGCGGACTCGCCGCTCAACAGCAGCCGCGATCTCATGGAGCGACTCGCGCGCGCACCGGGCTCGGCGCCCGCCGCCGTCGCGACGTCGGCGGGCAATCCGAATCACATCGCGCTCGCGCGCGTGACGCGGCACGTCGGCGGCGATGTCACAGCGCTCAAAGTGAATGCATTCGATTCGGCGCGCGACGCTATTGCAGCGGTCGTCGCCGGCAGTTGCGCTTTAGGCGTGATTTCGGCCACCAGCGTGCTGCCGGAACTCGCCGACGGCAGCCTGCGCGCGCTCGCCGTGACAGCGCCGGCGCGCCTCGCGCCGCCTTTCGCGGACACCCCGACGTGGGTCGAGCAGGGCATAGACTGCGTGGTCGATGCGTGGCGCGGCGTCGATGGCGCGCGTGGACTCGACCCCGCACAAATTGCATTCTGGGATTCGACACTCGCGCGCGCAACTGCGTCCGCGACGTGGCGGGCGGCGATCGCGCAACATCATTGGAGCGCTCTGTACCGCAACAGCGCCGAACTCGCGGTCTACCTTGCGCGCGAACGCGCCGACATGCACGCGACGCTGGCCGAACTTGGCCTCTTGCCGTGAGCAGGGCTCGTTCTCGGCCCACCCGCGCTGTGCTATCCTTGACTCCCCGCCCTAATCGGCACCCTGAAGGGCGACTCAAATGGATCCGGAGCTCAAAATGCGCATGGAAGTTCATGTTCACGGCACCGCTTTCCTGTGCAAAGGCGTGCACCTGACGCAGGTCGAGCACGCATTGCGGCCGTGGCTCGACTATCTCGAAGTCGATGCGATCGACAAAGTGCAAAGCCTCGAGCGCGAAGAGCCTGGTATCCGCTTCGACGTGAAAGAGCAGGCGCTCGACCTGTGCTGGACGGGCGAAGTCGGCCGCAGCTTCCAGGCGCGCCTGACCGAGGCCTTCCAGGCGCTGGGCCCGCTCACCGAGTACGCGTCCGAAGTAACGCTGACCTGCTACCACGACAACGGCAAGGAAGAGTTCCAGCAGATTTTCATTGGGCCGAGCGCGGAAGCGATCCACGAAATCCGCCGCCAGTGCGTCGAGGAAGACCTGGGGGCGTTGCTGTCGCCGCATTTCGACAAGGCACGCGTCGACCAGGTCGCGAACATGGTCAACCAGATGTTCGACGACGAATGGAAACGCCGCCCGGTCGCGGAAGAGCCGACAGTGGCGGCCCCGACGCTCCAGCCGCATCCGCGCAACCGGCATCTGCATTAAGAATGCCGTGAAGGCGTGAAAGGGTGAAGGGGTGAAAAGGTCTCCTCCCCCTCGCCGAGGGGGAGGGCCAGGGCGGGGGTTTTCACCCATTCACTCCTTCACTCTTTCACCATCCTAGTCGCCGTTCATTTCAAGCAAGACATGGACGATATTGTTAAACAGGGCATGGCCAAATGGGCAAGGCGGAGCACCGCTGACTCGTTAGCCGCAGGCCCGTTTGCGGGAAGCGGCGCCGGGCCGCCGGATTGATCACACACCTGTTGCATAAATGGACGATATCGTTAAACAAGGCATCGCCAAATGGCCCAATGTGCAAGGCGGAGCACCGCTGACTCGTTAGCCGGAGGCCCGCTTGCGGGAAGCGGTGCCGGGCCGCCGGATTGATCACACACCTGTTGCATAAATGGACGATATCGTTAAACAAGGCATGGCCAAATGGCCAAATCTGCAAGGTGGAGCGCCGCTGACTCGTTAGCCGCAGGCCCGTTTGCGGGAAGCGGCGCCGGGCCGCCGGATTGACTGGCACACTCTCTGAATATGGACGATATTGTTAAACAGGGAATGGCGAAATGGCCAAACGTGCCGGCGGTCTACGGCTGGTTGTCGCTCAACCGCCGCGGCAACTGGCTGATCAAGGGCGAGCGCATTTCAAATCCGATCGTCGCCGACTTCATTGGCCGCAACTACGAGCACGACGATCTCGGCCGCTGGTTTTTCCAGAACGGGCCGCAGCGCGTATTTATTTCGCTCGAGTACACGCCGTTCGTTTATCGGCTGGTCTGGGATGCGCAGCCCGGCGCGGCGCACCGTCTCGAGACGCAAACCAGGCGCGCGGTAAGCGAAATCAATAGCGTGTGGATCGACGAAGCCGGAATAGTGCTGCTCGAAAGCGAGCACGGCATAGGCTCGGTCGACGACCGCGACCTCGAGCGGCTGCTCGGCGCATTCACCGACGTGCACGGCGCTGCTTTGAGCGAGGAGAGCATCACCGTCGCGATCGAGCAATTGCAATCCGGCATCGCCGCAAACCTTGCATTCACTTACCGCGGCAATCTGGAAACGGTGTCGCCGATTACCGCGGCGGAAGTACCCGAGCGCTTCGATTTCGTGCCGCGCCCGGTGCAGCCGGCCGGCGAGGAAGAGTGCTATTGATGAAAACGCTCGCCGAATTTCCGCGTCCGGCCCGCGCGCATATCCGCGGCGTGTTCTGCGATATCGACGACACGCTGACCACCGGCGGGCGCCTCACTGCCCCCGCGTATGCGGCGCTCGAGGCTTTGCAACGTGCGGGGCTGCTCGTGGTGCCGATTACCGGGCGGCCCGCGGGCTGGTGCGACCACATCGCGCGTATGTGGCCCGTCGATGCGGTGGTCGGCGAAAATGGCGCGTTCTATTTCCGCTACGATCATACGGCGCGCACCATGCGGCGACGCTACGTCCATGATGCCGCCACCCGTGCCGACCATCGCGAGCGGCTTCCCGCCATCGGCGACCGCATACTCGAGCTGGTCCCCGGCTGCGCGGTCGCGAGCGACCAGCATTACCGCGCGGCGGACCTCGCGATCGACTATTGCGAAGACGTGCCGCCGCTGCCCGTCGCTGCGGTCGCCAGGATCGTCGCGCTGATGCGGGAGGCCGGCATGACCGCGAAGGTGAGCTCGATCCACGTCAACGGCTGGTTCGGCTCGTACGATAAACTGGCGATGACACGCACGCTGATGCGCGAATGTTTCGCCACCGACCTCGACGCGCAGAAGAGCGCTTTCGTCTTCATCGGCGACTCGCCGAACGACGCGCCAATGTTCGGTTATTTTCCGCACGCGGTCGGCGTCGCCAACGTGATGGCGTTCGCCGGGCAGCTCGCCGCCGCACCCGCATACGTGACACAAGCAGAAAGCGGCGCGGGATTTTGCGAACTCGCGGAATTCCTGCTCGCTGCGCGCTGACCCAATCTTGAACCGCGAAGGACGCGAAGGACGCAGTGGAATTAAAATGCGCCCAAGAAAGCTTGCGGCCTCAACTTGAACGCACTACGTCTGTATGATGAAATTTAGTGAGCCTTCAATACATGCTTAAGCGTTCCTTCGCGTCCTTTGCGTCCTTCGCGGTTAATGACTGAAAGAAAAATAATGATTGATCTGAGAAGCGACACCATAACCCGACCGACCGAAGCGATGCTGGCCGCCATGCAGGAAGCCACTTACGGCGACGATTCGCGCGATGGCGACCCGACAGTGCAGAGGCTCGAATCGCTCGCGGCGGAAAAAACCGGCAAAGAAGCCGGCGCTTACATGCCGAGCGGCACGATGACGAATCTCGTGGCCATGCTCGCTCACGCGCAGCGCGGCGGCGAAGTGCTGCTTGAGGAAGGCTCTCACACTTTGAGCTCGGAACTGGGCGGGATGGCCGCGCTCGCAGGGCTTTTTTATCGCGCGATTCCCGGGACACGGGGCCAGATGGACATCGACGTGCTGCGCCAAAAAATCAAACGCACGCACCGCAACCAGATGGGCACCGCGCTCGTGTGGATGGAGAACACTCACAACAAGGCGAGCGGCGCCGTTTTGCCGCTCGCGCACATGGCTGAAGTTCACAAGCTCTCCCGCGAACACAATGTCCCGGTGCACGTCGACGGCGCGCGACTGTTCAACGCCGCCGCGGCATTGAAAACGACCGCGAAGGAAGTCTCGCAGCATTGCGACAGTGTGTGTTTCTGTGTTTCGAAAGGTCTGTCAGCACCGGTTGGCTCGGTGCTGTGCGGCAGTAATGATTTTATCGAACGTTCACGCGCGTTTCGCCGCATGGTCGGCGGCAACATGCGCCAAGCCGGCCCGCTC
>JBKJMN010000303.1:0-13150 GCA_046596405.1 Burkholderiales bacterium | reverse complement strand
TCCGAGGCGAAAGTCGCGTTCGATCTGAAGGACGGCGACGGCAAAACGCTGCTCGCGCGTCTGGACGTCATCGACGAGACACGTCAGTCGCTGATTCAGCAGGGCGTGACGCCGCATTTCATTCTCGCTTTTCGCGGGCCGGCGACGCGGCTCGTGCAGACCGATCCGGACAAGATCAAGGCGGAAGACCGCGAGGTGGCTGCGAAAGTCGCGGCGAAGATCAAGGAACTGAGCGCCGCGCGCGGCGTGGTCGGCTTCGAGCAATGCTCGCTCGCCGTTCGCCAGCAGGGCACCAGTGCGGACAAGGTGCTGCCGCAAATTCGCGTCGTCGGCAACGGTTTTATTTCGCTGATGGCGTATCAGGCGAAAGGCTACGCGTACATTTCGCCGTGAGGCGGCGGGCGGTCAGTCGGCCAGCTTCAGGCGGTGGAACGCGCGCGACGGCGCCGCGACTTCGGCCAGATACGGGTGGCGCGCTTTCTTGTACACGCCGGTGATCTGTTTGACGTAGTTGCGCGTTTCGGCGTACGGCGGGATGCCGCGGTAACGCTCGACCGTTTCTTCGCCCGCGTTATACGCCGCGAGCACCAGCGCGACTTCGCCTTTGAAATAGGCCATTAGCCACTGCAAATACGCGAGCCCGCCCTTGAGGTTCTCGACCGGGTTGTACGCGTTTTTCACGCCGAAGCGCGCCGCGGTGGCGGGAATCAGTTGCATCAAACCCTGCGCGTTCTTGGGCGATATGGCTTGCGGGTCGAAGTTGGACTCAGTCGTTATCAGCGCCATCACGAGCGCGGGATCCATCGAATACTGCGGCGCCCAGCGGTTGACCAGCAATTCAATTTCCTTGCGGGCGGGGGAGGAGGGCGCGGACGCGGACTCGGGCACGGGCGGCGGTTCGGTCAGACAGGCCGGCAAAACGCTACCGGTGCGCCCGCTCACATGTTCGAGCAGTGCCTGCGCGCGCGCATCACCGAGTTCGGCCGCCTTGCTAATCAATAGCGCCGCGACGCCTTCATCGGCCATCACGCCGCGGCCGATTGAATAGATGATGCCCATTTTGAGCAGCGCGCCGGTATCGCCGCGCGCGGCGGCCTTGCAATACAGTTCGTTGGACTTCGTGAAATCGCGCGTGACGTTCTCCCCCCGCTCGTATCTTGACGCAAGCGTAGTTAACGCCTGCGCGTCACCGCGCTGGGCGGCTGCCTCAAGCGCTTGAAGGTCGGCGCTGGGCTGCGCGAGCGCGCCGGTGCACGCTAGCGCGAGCGCGCAGGTGCACATCAGCGCGAGCCAGCGCGGAAGATCAATGTCTCTGAGGGGCGGGGAGGTGCGTTGCATGGCGGGTCCGGTGCGCATGGTAACCGGAATCACCGGCGTCGCGTAAGTGGCCTGCGCAGGGCAGACCCGCGGCGTTATTTAGAGATACGAGCGCTCAGCCTGCTTGCTGGCGATAAGCGGCCTATTCACAACCAGCGCGTACCGGATCGAACGGGCGCAACGCTTTGCCGCGAACTCGGGCGCCGCGACGGTCAACGCGCGCCAGCCGCGCCGGGTTATGCGCAAGGTCAGCATGTCGCGCGATTCGACCAGCGCGAATTGCAGCAGTTTGGCGAGGCTCAGCTGCGGGATCCGGCGCTCGACGTTACTATCAGCAATGGCGATTTCGCGCAGCCATTTAAAATCTTTGGGGTCTAATTTTTCAGTCATGACGCACTCCCATCCATGATGTTGAGCGTAAGACGTTACCCGCGCGCGGAATGAGCGGTAAGTGGATTGCCACCGTTTCGAATGTAGGAAAAAGACGACATATGTGCTTGACGAAAGTGGCGGTTATTCAAAAACCACTGCGAAAATGATTCCGGATAGCCATAGAGTGGCAAGCCCCATTACGACCGCCGCCAAGGCTCGCAATAACTCCCCGAACTTTATAGCTGCCAGCGGCAGCTCTGTAATTCCTGCCGGCCATATCCAATAGGTCGCGACGGCACCGACGCCAAAAATGACCAACGCCGTCAGAGCAATGACGATCTTCGCGCCTGCGCCTTTCAAGGCCGCTTCGCCCGCTTTTTTACCAGCGCTTTCAGGCAGCCGCCTTCGGTCCTCTTCTTGGCAAGCGCCCTCCCCACTAAGTTTTCCCAGTTTCCGGAAAGCGTTAGTCGCTCTGGAAGCGGCTCCGGTTTGCTGCCTTTTGTCTCCGTCATCTCCAATCTCCGAACTTGTAGTGCTCAACTCAACGATGCAGAACGCCTATTTGGATTTATCATCGAATAAAATCGCTTAAAGCTCTAAATACAAACATATTCTAGAGGGCAGTTTTTGAAGCTAAATTAGGCAGTCCTCATTCTTTATTGGCGTCTCAGCCTACATAATGGATAGGTTTTGGCCGATAGATCGTGTATATACATTACTGTATGTTGTTTATATGAGACAAATTGTTACATTTATGAAGCACTTATACCTTGAAATTGGAACGTTTGTATATACAATACATACAACCCCTTCACACTAGCTCGATACGCTCCTGATGCCATTGGTCATTTCCGCGCCGGTTTTGGCCAAATTGGCATCCAAAGTTCCCCCTGTCACGGTGGAAGAGATTGAACAATGTTTTGCTAATCGAACTGGGCTTTATTTGATTGATGATCGAGAAGATCATCAATCCGACCCGCCCACTAGATGGTTCATAGCGCAAACAGATTTCGGGCGAAAATTGAAGGTTATTTTCATTCTACGAGGCAAGGAAATACATATTAGATCGACTTATGACGCGTCGGAAAAGTGGATCAAGATATATTCGGACTATCACGATTAGGGAGTTTTAGTGCACACGGGAGACGTTATGAGCAGCCATGGAAAAATTCCGAGTTCTGACGAAGCTTGGGAAGATGGACAATTAGGCGCGAGCGAAGAGCATGTGAAGCGTGCCACAGATGATATTGAGTCCGAGATTAACGAAGCTCTCGGACTCCAGCCTATCTCGATCAGATTACATAAATCTCTGATTGAGGATTTAAAGTATATCGCTACCCTTAATAATAATATTGGCTACCAGCCGCTCATGCGGCAAGTGCTGAAGCGATTTGCTGATTGCGAAAAGAAACGAATTTTGCGTGAAAAGGCCGACGAAATTAAACAACAAATGGCCATTGCAATTGACGAGAAAAAACGCAAAAGAGCTTAACCAGCAACACGACAAAAACCCGCTTCGGCGGGTTTTTCGTTTCCCCGCGCGTTATCCCACCATAATGCCCGTGTCAAACATAGCAGCTCTTGTTATCGGGGCGGCGGGCCATCCCCTAGCTGGACAGTTGACCTTTCTCTAAGTACATACGGTAGGAAAAGGACGACACTGAAAGTTGTGCCTGGCAAGGCCGCGGGTTGACAAGCGCCCGCCCAATCGCAACCATGCGCTGACACGAGTTTCCCGCTGCCACCGGCAGCAGACGTCGGAGGAGAATCCAAATGAAGAAGACGCGAATAATTTCGGCTATCGCGGCGATTAGCGGCCCAGTATTCGGGACGGCCCCTGCGCAAGCACAGGATTATCCGAACCGCATCATAAAAATCGTGACCGCGGCCGCCGGCGGCGGCAGCGATTTCATCGCGCGCGTGCTGGCACAGGGAATCGCGGCGCCGCTCGGCCAGCAGATCATCATCGACAACAAAGGCACCGGCGTGCTGGCCGGCGAAGCTGCGGTCAAGGCGTCGCCCGATGGCTATACGCTGACGGTGCAAGGCGGCGCGTTCTGGATCGGACCGCTGTTGCGCAAAACCGCGTACGATCCGGTCCGCGATTTCACGCCGATTTCGCTGATTGTGCGCGAGGTCAATATCCTCGCCGTGCACCCGGCGGTGCCTGCGCAATCCGTCAAGGAACTGATTGCGTACGCGAAGGCCAATCCCGGGAAGCTCAACTACTCATCGCCGGGCGTCGGTTCCACGACGCATCTGGCCTCAGAGTTGTTGAAAGCGATGTCCGGTGTCGATATCGTGCACGTGCCTTATCAGGGCAATCAGCCGGCGATTTCCGCCATGATGGGCAACGAGGTTCAAATGGCGATTTTCGACGCGGGCCTGATCGCGCCGCAAGTCAAAGCCGGCCGGCTGCGCGCGCTGGCGGTGACCAGCCTCGAACCGACGGCGCTGGCGCCCGGCTTGCCGACGATGGCGGCCGCCGGATTGCCGGGTTACGAATCGATCGGCATGACGGGCATTTTCGCGGTCGGCGAGAAAACGCCGCGCGCCATCATCACGCGCCTGAATCAGGAAATCCTCAAGTTCCTTGCCAAACCCGAGATCAGGGACCAGTTCCTGAAAAGCGGCGTCGAGATGGTCGGCAGCACGCCGGAGCAGTTTGCGGAAGCAATCCGCGCTGACGTCGCGAAAACCGGCAAGCTGATCAAGGACATCGATTTGCGGATTGAATGAGGTTTGCGCGGGTCAGCGATTCTCCACCGTGGCGCCGGGGAAAAAATTGCTGTCATTGACCGGAGCGGCTTTCGTTTTGCTGGTCGCACCCGCCAGGGTCGTTATCGTCGTGGTGGTGGTCTGAACCGGCTTTTCGGCAACGGGGCGCACGGGCCGGGCGGCCGCCGCGTCAGCGGATTTTTCGGACGACGCCGGCGCGGCTGCGGGTTTGAAGGTTTCAGCCGGCGCCGCCTTGCTGGTTTGCGTGATCTTGTAGTCGGCCATCACGCCATTGGGGTCGAAATAGAACGTGGTCGAGTCAACCGGGATGGAGGCAAGGAGCGGAACCATGGTCGTGCCGGACTGCCTTTCGGCGCCGTGGAGATAAGTCGCCGACTGCGTGCCGTCCGGATTGCGTGAAATCAGACTGGGTCGCCCGAATTGCTGCACGACCTCACCGACGGTGGTTGTGCCTTTTTGCAGCGCCGCGACGCGTGCCGGGTCGATTCTGGGCGCGCTGCCGGCACACGCCGCGAGTGCGAGGATCAAAAGGGCGATCGAACAGGTCTTCATGAACGTTCTTCCAAGATAGCGGGATGGGCAAATGTTAGCACGCTGACTGTGGCTGAATTTCTCATAACGGCGTAAATTTGACGGACAAATAACGGAGGAGGCGGGGATGGATAAAAATCCGCGCGGACGCAGGGCATTCCTGCAAAAAATGACCGTAGTTGGTGCGGTGCTGGGGACGGGCACCGCCTGTTCGACCGGCGGCGCGCGCGCATTGGCTGGGCGCGTCGCCTACGATCCGGCGGCAAAATTCGATCTCCAAGTCAGCGAGATTGCGTTCCGGCGCAATGTTGCCGGACGTCAGCTGGTGGCGCGCATCTATCAGCCGCAGGGTGCGGGCCCTTTTCCGGTCCTGCTCGATTTGCATGGCGGCGCATGGAATAACAAAAACCGCCTGGCCGAACAGCCGATGGATCGCGCGATCGCGGCGAGCGGCGTCCTGGTGGTCGCCATCGACATGACGCTGGCGGCGGAAGCGCCGTACCCGGCCTGCGTGCAGGACGCCAACTACGGGGTGCGTTGGTTGAAGGCGAAAGCCGCCGCATGGAACGGCGACGCGGCCCGGCTCGGCGTCTACGGCAGCTCGAGCGGCGGCCACGTCGGCGAGCTCCTCGGCATGCGCCCGACGGACCCGCGCTACAACGCGATCCCGTTGCCTGAAGCGCCAGCCATCGATGCCACGGTGGCCTACGTGGCGACGCGCTCGCCGATCAGCAACACGTACGCGCGCTATCAGAACGCGGAGGAAAAAAAGCGCGCCAATATGATGCGCAACAACCGGGCCTTCTTCAATCCGTGGGAAACGATTTTTGAATCCAATCCGCAGCAAATACTCGAGCGCCGCGAAGCGGTGACCCTGGTGCCGCTGCTGATCATGCAGGGCGCGCTCGACGACAACGTGCTGCCCGCCGCGCAGGAAAAATTCGCCGCGACCTATAAGGCGGCCGGGGGCGACGTCTCGTTGACGGTGTTCGAAGGCAGCGAGCACGAGTGGGTGGCGAAAGAAGGGCCGCAGACCGAGCGCGCACGCGAGATGGTCAAGGCGTTTATTGCGCGGCAGATGCAGCGCGGCGTGTAAAAATTTAACGGGAATAGCCCCGCGGCAGCCGGACGCAGGTCGGGGTCGTGAAACTGGAAGGTATCGATAACGAGGAGTGCATCATGCAAAGATTCGCGCTATTGAAAAGAGCAGTCATCTTGGCTGCAATTGCCACATTCGCCGCCGGCGCACCGGTGCTCGCGGCCACGTTCGTCTACGTATCGAATGCCGAGGATGGCGACATTGGCGTCTACCGGCTGGCCGACTCCGGCGAGTTGCAGGCCGGCGCGCGCGCCAAGGCGGCGACCCTCGTGATGCCGATGGCCGTGAGCCCGGACCGGCGTTTTCTGTACGCGGCCTCGCGCTCGAAACCGTTTTCGGTGCATGCTTATGCGATCGACCGCGGCGCCGGCGCGCTGACGCTGCTCGCGACTTCGCCGCTGGCGGAAAGCTTTCCGTATATCTCGATCGACCGCACCGGACGCTACCTGTTCGGCGCGGGCTACGGCTCCGCGCTGATCAGCGTCAACGCGATCGGCGCCGACGGCCGCGTGGCCGCCGAGCCGTCGCAGGTGATACCGGTCGGACGCAATGCGCATTCGATCCGCGTCGACGAAAGCAACAAGTTCGTGTTGGTGCCGACGCTCGGCACTGATCAGATTTTCCAGTTCACGTTCGATACGAAATCGGGACGGCTCGCTTCCAATACGCCGGCGGTTTATCAGATGAAGGCAGGCACCGGGCCGCGCCATTTCGTCACTTCGACGGACAATAAATACGTTTACGTGTTGAGCGAGTTGCTGGCGACGGTGACGACGTTTTCGCTCGACGCGAAAACCGGCTTGCTGACTGAAGTGAGCAGCGCGGCCGGGCTGCCGCCCGACAGCAAGCTCGGCCCCGGCGCGCCGCGCGGCGCGGTCGGCGTCGCGGGCGCGCCGCCGCGCAACACCGACAACGATATCTGGGCCGCCGACATCCACCTGACGCCGAACGGCAGGTATCTCTACATTACGGAGCGCACGAGCAACACGCTCGCCGGTTTCAGCGTCGACGGCGCCAGCGGCAAGCTCACGTATCTGGGCAGCACGCCGACCGAGCGCCAGCCCCGCGGATTCGCGATCGATCCCAAAGGCAGGTTCCTGATCGCGAGCGGCGAGAAGTCGGACACGCTCTCGGTCTATGCGATCGACCAGGCGACCGGCGCGCTCAAGCTGTACAACAAATATCCGACCGGGAAAGGCTCGAATTGGGTTGAAATCGTGAGCTTCGACTGAAGCACCACTCCTTTAACGAACTATCGGCACCACGCGTGGAGTGAACAGATGATAAGACAGGCATGGTTAGTCAGTATCGTTGCCGGTATGGCATTGCCGGCGGCGGCGCAAACGTTCCCGATCAAGCCGATACGCATCGTCGTGCCTTATCCGGCGGGCGGCCCGATTGACATGACGACGCGGCCGCTCGCGCAGAAGCTGACCGATGCGTTGGGCAACCCGGTGGTGGTCGACAATCGGGGCGGCGCCAACGGGATGATAGGGACCGACAACGTCGCCAAGTCGCCGCCCGACGGTTATTCGCTCGTGGTCGCTTCAGGGGGCTCGTTCGCGATCGGCCCGCACGTGTATGCCAAGCTGCCATTCGACGTCTTCAAGGATTTCGCACCGGTGAGCTTGTTCGTCACGCTGCCCGAATTGCTCGCGGTTCATCCGGCGCTGCCGGTAAAATCGGTGAAGGAACTCGTCGCGCTGGCGAAACAGAGGCCCAATCAATTGAACTTCGGCTCGTCGGGTACCGGCAGCACGCCCCACCTCGCCGGCGAAATGCTCAAAGGCGCGGCGAACATCCAGATGGTGCATGTGCCGTACAAAGGCATGGGGCCGGCGACGATGGATCTGATCGCGGGCCAGTTGCAGCTCGTGTTCGCCGACATGCCCGTGCTCATGCAGCAGGTCAAGGGCGGCAAACTGCGCGCGCTCGCGGTGGGTGCCCGACAGCGCTCGGCGGGTCTGCCGGAGGTGGCGACGATGAGCGAAGCCGGCTTCCCGCAGGTCGAAGCGTACAACTGGTACGCGCTCTACGCGCCGGCCGCCACGCCCAAGGCGATCGTGGCGCGGCTCAATGCCGAAGTCGTCAAGGTGATGAGCAATCCCGACATGAAGAGCTTCAACCAGAGCCAGGGCGCCGACGCGATGGGCAGCACGCCCGATGAGCTCGCGGCGCTGCATAAGCGCGAGTACGAGAAGTGGGCGGGCGTCGTCAAGGCGGCCGGCATCAAGCCGGAATGAATCGAAGAATGAGGCGTGAGGCGTGAGGCGTGAGGCGTGAGGCGTGAGGAGGCCTCTCTTTGTCCTTACTCTTATCTCCTTTCCCCTCACCGGAACCCAATGGCCCGCACTACTCCCGCCCGCCGCCGTAAACGCGATCCCGACGCGAACGACAAAAACGTCGCGCTGATCCGCGACATCCGCCTGCTCGGGCGCCTGCTCGGCGAAGTGATACGCGACCAGGAGGGCGCGACCGCGTTTGATCTGATCGAGCGTATCCGCCGGTTATCCGTTGCGTTCCGCCTCAAGCGCGACGCCAGCGCAGGCGCCACGCTCGCGCGCTTGCTGAAGACGCTGTCCGACGCGCAAACGGTTAGCGTCATTCGCGCGTTCAGTTACTTCTCGCATCTGGCCAATACCGCGGAGGACCGCCACCTCGTGCGCCGGCGCGAATACCATGCGCGGCTCGGCCACGCTCGCGAAGGCACGCTCGAAATGACATTCCGGCGGCTCGCGGCGGCCGGCGTCGACGCTGCCGACATCGCGCAGACGCTCGCGCGCGCGTACATTTCTCCCGTGCTCACCGCGCATCCGACCGAAGTGCAACGCAAGAGCATCCTCGACGCCGAACGCGCGATTGCCGAACTGATGGAAAAGCGCGACAACCTGCACACCGCGCGCGATTGTGCCGACAATGAAGAGCTGTTGCGTGCGCGGGTTGCGCAGCTCTGGCAAACCCGCATGCTGCGCTACTCGAAGCTGACAGTGGCCGATGAGATCGAGAACGCGCTCAGCTATTACCGCACGACGTTCCTGCGCCAGGTCCCCCGGATGTACCGCGACATCGAGCAGGCGCTGCCCGGCCAGTTCGTGGCGAATTTCTTTCGCATGGGCAACTGGATCGGCGGCGATCGCGACGGCAATCCGAATGTCAGCGCGGCGACGCTCGAAATGGCACTCGCGCGCCAGAGCGAGACCGCCCTGCGGTTCTACCTGACCGAAGTGCACGAGCTGGGCGCCGAGTTGTCGATCTCGGAAATGCTGGCGCCCGTCACGTCCGAGCTGCGTGCGCTCGCGCAACGCTCGCCCGACCACAACGAGCACCGCGCCGACGAGCCGTACCGGCGCGCGCTGACCGGGGTGTATGCGCGGCTTGCCGCGACGCTAGAAAAGCTGACCGGCACCGAGGCGTTGCGTCATGCGGTCGCGCCGCAGGATCCTTATCAGAACGCGGCCGAATTTCTTGCCGACTTGCGCGTGATCGCGGCCTCGCTGCAATCGCACCATGCGCAGGCGCTGATTGCGCCGCGGCTGCATCCGTTGTTGCGCGCGGTCCAGGTGTTCGGGTTTCATCTTGCGACCGTCGATTTGCGCCAGAGCTCGGACAAGCACGAGGCGATCGTCGCCGAGCTGCTGCAAGTGGCGCGCATCGAAACCGCGTACTGTGCATTGCCGGAGGCGGCGCGGCGCGAGCTGCTGTTGCGGCTCTTGAACGACGCTCGCGGCCTGCGCGTGCGAGCCGCCGGCTATTCGGAGCATACGTGCAACGAGCTCGCGATATTCGAAACCGCGGCCGCGATGCTCGCGCGCTACGGCCGCGACGCGCTGCGCCACTACATCATTTCGCACACCGAGGACGTGAGCGACCTGCTCGAAGTGCTGCTGCTGCAAAAGGAAACGGGGTTGCTGCGCGGCACGCTCGACGGCGATGCCGTCAACGATCTTGTCGTCGTGCCGCTGTTCGAGACGATCGGCGACCTGCGCAATGCGGCGACCATCATGCACGGCTTTTACGCGCTGCCCGGCATCGCGGACATGGTCGGGCGCGCGGGCGGCGTGCAGGACATCATGCTCGGCTACAGCGACAGCAACAAGGACGGCGGCTTCTTCACGAGCAACTGGGAGCTTTATCGCGCCGGCATCGCGCTAGTCGAATTGTTCGCCGGACTGCGGCGCACGCATCCGCTTACCCTGCGGCTCTTTCACGGCCGCGGCGGCACCGTCGGCCGCGGCGGCGGCCCGAGTTACCAGGCGATACTCGCGCAACCGCCGGGCACCGTGAACGCGCAGATCCGCCTGACCGAGCAGGGCGAGGTGATCGCCTCCAAGTATGCGCATCCCGAGATCGGCCGCGGCAATCTCGAAACCCTGGTCGCGGCGACGCTCGAGGCAACGCTGCTGCACCGGACCATCGGCGCGCCGCAGGGTTTTCTCGACACCGCGCAGGCCGTCAGCGAAGCGGGCATGGCCGCGTATCGCAAGCTCGTCTACGAAACGCCGGGCTTCACCGATTATTTTTTCGCGGCGACGCCGATCCGCGAAATCGCCGAACTCAACATCGGCTCGCGGCCGGCTTCGCGCAAGGCCACGCGCGACATTGCGGACCTGCGGGCGATACCGTGGGGATTCAGCTGGGGCCAGAGCCGGGTTGCGTTGCCCGGCTGGTACGGGTTCGGCTCGGCGATCGAAGCGTTCCTCGGCGCGGCCTCCAGGCAACGCAAGCAGCGGCTCGCGCTCCTGAGGCGCATGCACAAAGAATGGCCGTTCTTCCGCACGCTGCTGTCCAATCTCGATATGGTGCTGGCCAAGACCGACTTCGCGATCGCCGCGCGCTATGTCACGCTCGTCGAGGATCGCAAACTGGGGCGGCGCATCTTTGCGCTGATCGAAGCCGAGTGGCGGCTGACCAACCAAGCGCTGTCGGCGATTACCGGCGAGCAGCAGCGACTCGCTTCGAACCCGGCGCTCGCGCGCTCGATCGAGCACCGCTTTCCGTATCTCGATCCGCTGAATCACCTGCAGGTCGAGCTGATGCGCCGCTACCGCGCCCAGCGCGAGGGCAAGTCCGGCAACGAAAGCGTCAAGGTCGGCATTCACATCTCGATCAACGGCATCGCGGCGGGTTTGCGCAATACCGGTTGACGCGCGGGGCCGGTTTCCCCTTTGCCATCGGCGGGCGGGCAGGAGTAAAGTGCTGCGATGCGTGCCGTTCTCATATTTTCGTTTTTCCTGGGCCTGACGTGCGCGGCAGCCCCGGCTTCGGCCGAACTCTACCGCTGGGTCGATGAGCGCGGGGTGACCAATTATTCCAATGATCCGCCACCGCCGGCGGCGACCGCCCACAAGCTGACGCGGGTCGAGAACAAGCTGTCCGTCTATACACCCGATGAGAGTTTCCTGCAGGCGGTGAAGGCTGCTCGCGCGCGCGCGCTCCAGACCCTGAGCGAACCGGAGCCGCCGCGCATGCCGGTTGCGCGCCTCGCGTCGCCGCCGGCAGGTTATGAGCAATGCCTCGCCGCCGGGCGTATCGGCTGCGACGACTTGTACCCGGTCTATTACCCGCGCTACCTGCCGGCGGCGGTATTTCCCTCGCGGGGCGTGCACGCGACACGGTTTCTGCCGCCGCGGCCGCCCGCGCCCGACCGCACCCGCATTGCCCGCAGTCCGCCGCGCTGAATACCATTGGCATGATCGCGTAGCGCGCCGGGGCAGCGCTGCGGCTGCTGCCGAAATCGTCATTGCCGTCAGGTCTTGCCAAGCGGCGAATTCCCGCGCATTGTTGCTGTTCAACCAGCGGGTGCGATGCGCGCGACATGGCCGCAGCGCCGCCCGGTCGCGAACTATCAAGGGAGATTCAGCACGATGTCGCTCGAAGCGCGGTTTCAGTTGCGCGAAAAGCTGGGGGAGGGCGCGACCAGTGAGGTCTATAACGCCTACGACCGGAACTTGCGGCGCCACGTCGCGATCAAGCTGTTTAGAAAGTTCGATCGCGGCCAGGTGTTCGCGACGCTCAAGGAAAGATTTCTCGTCGACGCGCGCGCCGCGGCGGGGGTTTCGCATCCGAACATCTTGATCATTTACGATGCGGGCAGTTTCGGGGACGGCATCGCAATCGTGATGGAGCTCATCAGGGACTCGCTGCGTAAGATGCTCGATCGCACACCACAATTGCCGCTCGAGACGAGCATCAACCTCGCGGCGCAGGTCGCGGACGGCCTGAAGTGCCTCCACGCGAACGGCATATTTCACCGCGACATCAAGCCTTCGAACATCCTGATCGCGCCCGGCAATGTCGCCAAGATCAGCGATTTCGGGCTGGCGCACCTGCCGATGTCGGATCTGACGCGCACGGGCACCGTAATCGGCACGCCGCGCTACATGTCGCCCGAGCAGGCGCAGGGCCAGACGCTCGATTTCCGCACCGATATTTTCTCGCTCGGCGTGGTCCTGTTCGAGATGCTGGCGGGCCAGACGCCGTTCGAGCGCCCGCCGTGCAAGGACCACGTGCTGCTGACGCGGATCGTCACCGAGCCCGCGCTCAAGCCGTCGCAACTGAATCCGAAGGTGCCCGCAGAGCTCGACGGCATCGTCGCGTGCGCGCTCGCCAAGACGCCGCAGGCCCGCTTTCAGAGCGCCGCCAGGTTCGCCGAAGCGCTGCGCAGCGTCAAGATCACGGCGTGAGCCGCAGCGCGCTGCAGCGGGTAAAATCGGGCATGAACCTCGAACAGATCAGAATCGATTTCATTCCCGAGCACGACCGCCTGCTGATGCGGCTGGCGAGCGGCAGTCACAGCGAAGTGCTGCTGTGGCTCACGCGCCGCTGCGTGCGGCTGCTGTGGCCGCTGCTGGTCAAGATGACCGAGTCGGTGCCGCATATCGCGCAGCAGCCGTTGCCCGAAGCGCGCCAGGCGCTGCTCGGGATGGAGCGCGAGCAGGCGTTGTCGAAGGCGAATTTCTCGCGGCCGTACGATGCGGCGAATCGCGAACGGCCGCTCGGCGCCGAGCCCGTGATCGTCGCGCGCATCAATACCGGCCGCAATAACGAGGGCAAGCACGTGCTCGCACTGCTGCCGCAGAAGGGCCAGGGCGT
>JBKJMN010000280.1:0-2768 GCA_046596405.1 Burkholderiales bacterium | reverse complement strand
CGATGCGCAGCGCGGCGAGCCGCGCGGTTCGCGCAGCAAGTCAGCTGACCACAAGGCAGCCGGGCTCGGCGCCTGCGTCGACTGCGGCATCTGCGTGCAGGCGTGCCCGACCGGCATCGATATACGCCAGGGGCTGCAGTACGAGTGCATCGGCTGCGCCGCGTGCATCGATGGCTGCGACCAGGTGATGGACAAGATGGGATATCCGCGCGGACTGATCCGCTATGCGACCGAGAACGCGATCAAGGGCAAATACGCCGACCGCGACATCCTGCGTCATGTGCTGCGGCCGCGCACGCTCATCTACAGCGCGATCCTGCTGGCCGTCGTAGCCGCTTTCCTGTCGCTGCTTTATCTGCGCGTGCCGCTCAAGGTCGATGTGATCCGCGACCGCGCAACCCTGGTGCGCGAACTAAGCGACGGCCGCCTCGAAAACGTCTATCGCCTGCAGATCATGAACACGACCGAGCAGGCGCATCAGTTCACGGTCACCGCGAGCGGCATCGAGGGTCTCGAACTGGTGGCGGTCCAGCCGGTGACGCTAGCGGCGGCGAGCGCCATCGTGCTGCCGGTCGCGCTGCGCGTCGATCCGGCCAAGACCCCGGCGGGGTCGCACCCGGTGCATTTTCACGTCGAGGACAACGCAGACGCGCGAGTCAAGGCCGACGAGAAGTCCGTATTTTACATACGTTAAACAGCGAGCGAAACGATGACGACTTTGGGCGACAACCTGCTGGCGAAACCGTGGTACCGCGAGCCGTGGCCGTGGCTGCTCATGAGCGGCCCGTTCATCGTTGTCATCGCGGGCTTCTATACGCTGTGGCTGGCGGTCAAGTCGGACGACGGGTTGGTCGCCGACGACTATTACAAGCGCGGGCTGGCGATCAACCAGACCTTGTCGCGCGCGACGCGCGCGGAGCAGTTGATGCTTGGCGGCCGCGTTGAGTTGGGCGCCGACTCCGTGCGCCTGACGTTGACCGGCACCGGCGTGCTGCCGAAAACGCTGCGCCTGCGGCTCGTGCATCCGACGCGCGCGGTCGACGACCAGGTGCTCGAGGTGCACGCAGTGAGCCCCGGCGTTTATTCGGGAACGCTCGCGGCAGCGGTCGCGGGCCGGCGCGTGGTGATGCTGGAAGACATGGCACGGACGTGGCGGCTCGCGGGTGAAGCCAGAGGCAGCGCGAAATTCATCGTGCTGGCGCCGCAGTAGGCCGGGGTCGCGTCAGCGGCGGACCAAATGGAGGTGGGCATGCAACGTGCAATCTGGGTGCTGTGGCCGTCGTTCATCGTCGGCGGTATCGCCGAAACGGCATTCTTTACTTTGTTCGACCCGATGGATCTGCATCTTTTCGGCGCGCCGCTCAGCCTGAGCCCGACGGCAATCTATACGCTCGGCTTCTTCTGTTTCTGGATGCTCGCGGCAGCATCGAGCGCTGTGACGTGTTTTCTGCAGCGGCCGGCAGCCGACATCAATAACTTCTGTCCGGTTGCGCCGTCGGCGCGCCCGGCTGGTTGCCGCCCGCGCGAACCCACCAGTCGTTGCGACTAAGGTGCGACACCGTACATACAAAAGTACGAAACCGCACATATAGCAGCGTCCCCGCGGTGGCTGGATGGCCGACAAAACGCATTTGATCGGAATCAAGACGTCGCGCCGACCTCGCCGCATCCTCCAGACAGCCACGTATCGGACGCGTGTCATACCGCAAGCGTTGGCGTCCCCGCTTGCTCAGTAGGGATGCAGCGTTGAAGCCCGTCTTCAATTGATATAGATCAAATCACGCGCCGGCCGGTGCGCTCAGACTCAGCAGGAATCCCCGGGCGCAAGAGGAGCAAAGATGGCATCGCAGGCGTACAAAGGCTGGTCGGTCGTAGCGTCGAGCACGACCGCGTTTACGGTCTGCTTCATGGTGTGGATGATGTTTGCCGTGATCGGCATCCCGATCAAGCAGAATCTCGGCCTGAACGAAACACAGTTCGGGATACTGATCGCGCTGCCGGTGCTGACCGGGTCGCTGATCCGGCTGCCGCTCGGCATGTGGACCGACCGTTACGGCGGCCGCATCGTGTTTTTCATCCTGATGCTGTCGACCATATTTCCGATCTGGCTCATCTCCCGTGCAACTGAATTCTGGCAGTTCCTGGTGACCGGCCTGTTCGTCGGCGTCGCGGGCGGCTCGTTTACCGTCGGCATCGCTTACTGCGCGCGCTGGTTTCCGCGCAACCGGCAGGGCCTTGTCATGGGCATTTTCGGCGCCGGCAATACCGGCGCGGCGGTGAACAAGCTGGTGGCGCCCAGCATAGTGGTCGCATTTGGCTGGACGATGGTGCCGCAGGTTTACGCGCTGTTGATGCTGATTACCGCGATCGCGTTCTGGTTCTTGAGCTATACGGACGAGGAACACTCGACCGGCGGCGCCACCGTGACGATGAGAGAGCAACTGGCGGCGCTGAAGGACCCGAAAGTGTGGCGCTACAGCCAGTATTATTCGATCGTCTTCGGCGGCTACGTGGCGCTGTCGCTGTGGATGACCAAATATTACATATCAGAGTACGGTTTCGACATTCGACTGGCGGCACTGCTCGCCGCTGCATTCAGCATACCCGGCGGCGTGCTGCGCGCCGTCGGCGGCTGGTTCTCCGACAAATACGGCGCGCATACGATCACCTGGTGGGTATTGTGGATTGCGCTCGTCTGCCTGTTCTTCCTGTCCTATCCGCAGACCGACCTCACGGTGCAGACCGTGAATGGTCCCAGGACTCTGCAT
>JBKJMN010000200.1:0-12558 GCA_046596405.1 Burkholderiales bacterium | reverse complement strand
GTATTTTCAGGCGGTACGGCTTGTTCGCCCCGTCGGACACCAGGTAGATGCCGAATTCGCCTTTCGGATGCTCGATGGCCGCGTACGTTTCACCCGGCGGCACGTGCATGCCCTCGGTAAAGAGCTTGAAATGATGGATCAGCTCTTCCATGTTCTGCTTCATCGCTACGCGCGAAGGCGGCGCGACTTTGTGGCTGTCGGTCATCACCGGGCCGGGATTGTGGCGCAGCCACTCGATGCACTGCTTGACGATGCGGTTCGACTGGCGGAATTCCTCGATGCGCACGAGATAGCGGTCGTAGCAGTCGCCGTTGACGCCGACCGGAATATCGAACTCCATGCGGTCGTAGACTTCGTACGGTCGCTTCTTGCGCAAATCCCATTCGACACCCGAGCCGCGCAGCATCGGGCCGGTGAAGCCGAGCGCCTTGGCGCGTTCGGGCGAAACGACGCCGATGCCGACGGTGCGCTGCTTCCAGATCCGGTTGTCGGTCAGCAGCGTTTCGTATTCGTCGACATAGCCGGGGAAACGGCGCGTGAAGTCCTCGATGAAATCGAGCAGGGAACCCTGGCGGTTTTCGTTGAGCTCGCGAATCGCCGCGGTGTTGTGAAGGCGCGACGCCTGGTATTGCGGCATCGTGTCGGGCAAATCACGGTAGACGCCGCCCGGCCGGTAGTACGCGGCATGCATGCGCGCGCCGGACACCGCTTCGTAGCAGTCCATCAGGTCTTCCCGCTCGCGGAACGCATACAGGAACACAGTCATGGCGCCGACGTCGAGCGCGTGCGCGCCTATCCACAGCAGGTGATTGAGAATGCGCGTGATCTCGTCGAACATGACGCGGATATACTGCGCGCGCAGCGGCACGTCTACGCCGAGCAGCTTTTCGATCGCCATCACGTAGGCGTGCTCGTTACACATCATCGACACGTAATCGAGGCGGTCCATGTACGGCACCGACTGAATGAACGTGCGATGCTCGGCGAGTTTCTCGGTCGCGCGGTGCAAAAGCCCGATATGCGGATCGGCACGCTCGATGACTTCGCCGTCGAGCTCGAGCACCAGGCGCAGCACCCCGTGGGCCGCCGGATGTTGAGGACCAAAGTTCATGGTGTAGTTACGAATCTCAGCCATGAACTTTGATCCTCAACAAATCGTTTCCGCGGCCCACAACAAGCCGCCGCGTCTGCGGCTTGTTGCAACGCAGACTAACTTGCCGTTGGCAAGTTATGTCGGAGTTAAAGTTCATGGTGTAGTTACGAATTTCAGCCATGCAAAATCCAGCCTGCCACAGAGATCACAGAGGACACAGAGAAAAGCACGCGACAAAACCTCTGTGCTCTCTGTGACCTCTGTGGCAAATGCTTTTTGTCGTTCATATCCAATGCTAGCCCTTGCGGAAGCCTTCGCTGTCGGCGTAATTCTCTTCGCGCACGATCCGCGGCACGATCTCGCGCGGCTCTATGGTGACGGGCTGGTAGATGACGCGTTGCTGCTCGGGGTCGTAGCGCATTTCGACGTTGCCATAC
Organism: Burkholderiales bacterium; assembly: GCA_046596405.1. Lineage (GTDB taxonomy): Bacteria > Pseudomonadota > Gammaproteobacteria > Burkholderiales > SG8-41 > PALSA-1004. The sequence continues at coordinate 11,028 of JBKJMN010000200.1, read as the reverse complement.
ACCGGAAAATCCTTGCGGAACGGATGGCCGATGAAACCGTAATCGGTCAGGATGCGGCGCAGGTCGGGATGCCCGTCGAACACGATGCCAAAAAGATCGAACGCCTCGCGCTCGAACCAGTTCGCCGCCGGCCACACGCCGATGACGGAATCGACGAGCGGAAAGTCGTCGGCCGGGCAGAACACCCGCACGCGCAACCGCTCGTTGTGCGTAAGGCTCAGCAAATGGTATACCGCGGCGAAACGCGGGCCTGCATAGCCCGAGTAAGTGCTGTAGTCCACTCCGCAAACGTCGAGCAACTGCTCGAAGCGCAGTTCCGGAACGTCGCGCAAGGCGGTCATGATTTCGAGCGTGTCGCCGGCATTGACGACCATCGTCACTTCACCGAGTGCTTCCGAAATCGTGACAGTCTTGCCGCCGAGGGCCGCCTGGACACGCTCGATGAGAGCCTGGTTACGCGTGGTCATCTGACATGCTCGTGTTCAACGCTCATTCAACGGGCGATGGTATTGGTGCGCTTGATCTTGTTCTGCAGCTGGATGATGCCGTAGAGCAGCGCCTCCGCAGTCGGCGGACAGCCCGGCACGTAAATGTCGACCGGCACGATGCGGTCGCACCCGCGCACCACCGAATACGAATAATGATAGTAACCGCCGCCATTTGCGCACGAGCCCATCGAAATCACCCAGCGCGGCTCCGCCATCTGGTCATAAACCTTGCGCAATGCCGGCGCCATCTTGTTGCACAGCGTGCCGGCGACGATCATTACGTCCGACTGGCGCGGGCTCGGGCGAAACACAATGCCGAAACGGTCAAGGTCGTAACGCGAAGCGCCCGCATGCATCATCTCGACCGCGCAGCACGCGAGCCCGAACGTCATCGGCCACATCGAGCCCGTGCGCGTCCAGTTGATCAGCGTGTCGACGCTGGTCACGACGAATCCCTTATCCATTACGCCGCCGTCAGCCATGGCCGGTCCTTTGCAAGGCTAATCCCACTCCAACGCGCCTTTTTTCCATTCGTAGATGAAGCCGACCACGAGGATCGCGAGAAACACGAGCATCGCCAGAAACCCGAACATGCCGAGTTCGCGCAGCACGATTGCCCATGGAAACAGGAACGCGATCTCGAGGTCGAATAGGATGAACAGGATCGCCACCAAGTAATAGCGCACGTCGAATTTCATGCGCGCGTCCTCGAACGCTTCGAATCCGCATTCATACGGCGACAGCTTTTCGGAGTCGGGACGGTGCACGCCCACCAACCGGCTGATAACGCTGCCCATCACAACCGGGGCCACCCCGAAAGCCACGCCGACCACGAGGAACAGCAGGATCGGAAAATAATTTTCTAACATGACGTTCGAAGATCGAGGATCGAGGATCGAATATGCATGACCACTATCAGACCGTCCCTGTAAGTTCGCGTTGCAACCTGCTGCATCCTGAAAAATTCAATTCCGACTACGCAAAACCTCGTTCCTGCATTATGGTGCCGACGGAGAGACTCGAACTCTCACGGCTTTCGCCACCGCCCCCTCAAGACGGCGTGTCTACCAATTCCACCACGTCGGCATTAATTTCCGGTAATGCGTGCGGCGTGAGGAGTGAGGCGGGTTAGAGCTTTTGAATTTCCCGCCTAACGCCTAACGCCTAACGCCTCACGCCTCACGCCTCACTCCTCACCCCTCACGCATCATTTAGGTATGTCCTTTGTTTTGGAGTCCGCTTCGCCGGCCGGCTTGTCCGGCGTCGGCACGGGCACGTCGGTAGCGGGCGCAACGGGCACGCCGGCCGGCGCCTGCGTCGCGGGTTGCGTCCCCATCACGCCTTTGGATGACCCCTTGTGCGCGTAATACCAGGTCAATCCCATGCTCGTCAGGAAAAACACCGTCGCGAGTATCGCCGTCGCGCGGCTCAGAAAATTCGCCGAGCCGGTTGAGCCGAACACGCTGCCCGAGGCGCCGCCGCCGAACGCGGCACCCATGTCAGCACCCTTGCCATGCTGCAGCAGCACGAGCCCGATGATGCCGAGCGCTGCGATCACATGCACCACCAATAACAAAGTTTCCATAAGCCTCTCGCTAAACTTCTACCGACGTCTTTACCTGAGCCCGGCCGCCCGGCAGATCGCCATGAATTCTTCGGCTACCAGCGCCGCGCCGCCAATCAATCCGCCATCGATGTCGGGCATCGCAAACAACTGGCCCGCATTCGCCGCCTTCACGCTGCCGCCATACAAGATCATCAGCTTCGCCGCGACGGCCGCATCATGCGCCGCCACGCGTCCGCGGATAAATGCGTGCGCGGACTGCGCCTGCTCCGGCGTCGCGGTCTTGCCGGTGCCGATTGCCCACACCGGCTCGTAAGCCAAGACCGCACTACCCAGCGTCGCCACGCCTGCCGCCGCTATCACCGCGTCCAGTTGCGCCCCGACTACCCGCTCCATGGCGCCCGCTTCGCGCTCCTGCAGCGTCTCACCCACGCAAAAGATCGGGGTCAATCCTTCACGCACCACCGCGAGAAATTTGGCCGCGACGACCGCGTTGCTCTCGCCGAAAATGCTGCGACGTTCGGAATGGCCAACGATCACGTAGCGGCAATCAAACTCGCGCAGCATTGCCGCCGTCACGGCACCCGTATAAGCGCCCGTGCCGAACTGGCTCACGTCCTGCGCACCCCACGCTAACGCGGAATCCGCCAACAGCTGCCGGATCTGGAACAAATACGGATACGGCACGCACACAGCGCAGATTACGCCTTGCAAACCGGGCGCAGCCGTGCGTAGTTGGCCCAGCAACTGTTCGTTGGCAGCTAGATTGCCATTGGACTTCCAGTTACCAGCCACCAGCCTGCCGCGCATCGACGCTTCACCCGCTTAAAGGGGAGCAATTTTACCGGTGTCGCCCTGCAGGGTCAACGTAAATCCGGTTTTGTGCAGCGCCCAAGCGCGTTGATTCAAGAAGGAAATTGCCGTTCCCGCGGCATTGGGTCGCAAGTCGGTGCGAGGTCTGGAAAACGCTACAGTCAGCGCGAAAAAGTAACGCGTCAGCTGGCGGCTTTACGAACGGCGGCGGCAATGGCATTCGCCAGCGTCGTCACTTGCTTGCGTGACTTGCCTTCGACCATCACGCGGATCAGCGGCTCGGTACCCGATGCGCGCAACAACACGCGGCCATTGGCGCCGAGCGCGCGAGTTGCCCGGGTAACCGCCGTCTGTACGCCGCGGTCCGCCCCGAAATCGAACTTGTGCACCGTGCGCACATTGACGAGTACCTGCGGATACAGCTTCACGGCGGCCGCCGCTTTGGCGAGCGTCGTCCGGTCGCCGCGCAACGCGCCCAGAACCTGCAGCGCCGACACCAGACCGTCGCCGGTCGTGTGCTGGTCGAGACTGATTATGTGCCCCGAATTCTCGCCGCCGAGCACCCAGCCGCGCTGTTGCATCATTTCGAGCACATAGCGATCACCGACCTTGGCGCGCGCGAACGGAATTTTCAGCCGCGCAAACGCGTGCTCCGTGCCCAGATTGGTCATCAGCGTACCGACCACTCCGCCCCGCAAGGGCGGGCGCTGCCGCATGCGATGGCTCGCGATCACGTACAGCAATTGGTCGCCGTCGTAGATCTCACCCTTGGCATCGACCATGACCAGCCGATCGCCGTCGCCGTCGAGCGCGACGCCCAGATCGGCGCGCTCGAGCCTTACCGCATCCCGCAACGTCTGCGGATGCGTCGCGCCGCAGGCCGCGTTGATGTTGAACCCGTCGGGCTGATTACCGATCGCGACGACGTCCGCGCCGAGCTCGTGAAAGACGTGCTGCGCGATGTGATACGTCGCGCCGTGCGCGCTGTCGACGACCAGCTTTAATCCGCGCAGATCGAGCTGTGCCGGAAAGGTGCTCTTGCAGAACTCGATATAGCGTCCTGCCGCATCGTCGATGCGGCGCACTTTGCCGAGTTGCGCCGACAGGCTGCATTGCAACGGGCGCGCGAGTTCGGTCTCGATGGCCGTCTCGACCGCGTCGGGCAGCTTGGCGCCAGCGCCCGAAAAAAACTTGATGCCGTTGTCGTCGTACGGGTTATGGGAGGCGCTGATTACGATGCCGGCCGATAGCCGCAGCGCGCGGGTCAAATACGCAACCGCGGGTGTGGGCATCGGCCCCACCAGCAGTACGTCGACGCCCGCCGCGCACAGTCCCGCTTCGAGCGACGATTCAAGCATATATCCGGAGATGCGCGTGTCCTTGCCGATCAGCACGGTGCGCCGCTCGCCGCCTGTACCCACGCGGGCGAGGACCTTGCCCGCGGCGTAACCGAGCCTCAACACAAAATCAGGCGTGATCGGCGCCGTGCCGACGGTGCCGCGCACTCCGTCGGTACCGAAATATTTTCTTGTCATAAGTCCGAATCCGGATTAACCGCCGCCCACACCGCCAACGCGTCGCGCGTCGCGGCGACATCGTGCACGCGCACTATTCGCGCCCCCTTTTCAGCTGCGATCACCGCTGCCGCAACGCTCGCAAACACGCGCTCGTTCACTGCACGGCCGGTCAGGCGGCCGAGCATCCCTTTGCGCGACATGCCTGCGAGCACTGCCACATTCAGCGCGCCAAAGCGTTCGAGGTGACGCAGCAGGTCGAGATTATGCGCCAGCGTCTTGCCGAAGCCAAAACCGGGGTCGATCACGATGCGGTCGGCGGCAATCCCGGCGGCGTGCGCGGCGCGCACGCGCGTGGCGAGAAACGCCAGCACCTCGGCGACCACGTCGCCATAACGCGGTTCGTTTTGCATCTCCGCGGGCGTGCCCTGCATGTGCATCAGGCAAACTGCGACGTTGCTTTGCGCGACCGCTGCAAGCGCCTCCGGCGCCTGCAGCGCATTGATGTCGTTGATCATGGAAGCGCCCGCCGCGATCGCTTCACGCATGAGCGCGGGTTTTTGCGTATCGACCGATACCGGCACCGGCCCTCCCGCGAGCTGCTCAAGCAAAGGCAGGACTCGGCTGCGTTCCTCTTCGAGCGCAACGCCGCCGGAACCCGGCCGCGTCGACTCCCCGCCTATGTCGAGAATGTCGGCGCCTTCGGCGATGAGCTGGCGCGCGCGGTCGAGTGCGGCGCGCGGGGCGGCAAATTGGCCGCCATCCGAAAATGAATCGGGCGTGACGTTGACCACGCCCATGATGAGCGGGCGCGCGAGGGACAGCCGGTAGTTACCGCACTGGAGGAACATGTGAAGGGTGAATAAGTGAACGGGTGAAGACGTAAAGGAAAAAAAACAAAAAGGTGAAGGTTTTACCCTTCACCCTTCACTCATTCACCCGTTCACGGGTCTCAAGCGCTCAGGTTCCCTGGGCGGGGGCGGCGGTCGTGGCCGGACTGGGGGGCGGATCTTTCGGCGGCACTGGCGTTGCGGTGGCGACCGGTTTCGGCGGACGCGGCTCGCGGCCTTCCATGATGTCTTTCAACTGGTCGGAATCCATGGTTTCCCACTCAAGCAAGGTCTTGGCCATTTTTTCGACCTTGGCGCGATGCTCTTCGATGATTTTGCGCGCGACCTGGTATTGTTGATCGATGATGCGGCGCAATTCGGCGTCGACTTTCTGCATCGTCGCTTCCGACATGTTTTTGTGCGTGGTGACCGAGCGGCCGAGGAACACTTCGCCCTCGTTTTCGCCGTACACCATAGGCCCCAATGCATCGGACATGCCCCATTCGGTGACCATGCGGCGCGCGAGCGTCGTCGCATTCTGGAAGTCGCTGCTCGCGCCGGTCGTCATCTGGCCAAGGAATACTTCTTCGGCGATGCGGCCGCCCAATGACACCGAAATGTCCTGCAACAGGTGCTCGCGGTCTTTGCCGTGACGATCCTGCTCGGGCAGCATCCAGGTCAGACCCAGGGCGCGTCCGCGCGGAATGATCGTGACTTTATGAACCGGATCGGCTTTCGGCAGCGTATACGCGACTACGGCGTGCCCGGCTTCATGATAGGCGGTAGTAATGCGCTCGTCTTCCGGCATTACCATCGAACGCCGCTCGGCACCCATGTAAATCTTGTCTTTCGCCTGCTCGAAGTCGTCCATATCGACCAGCCGCTTATTCTTGCGCGCAGCAAACAGCGCCGCTTCATTGACCAGGTTAGCGAGATCGGCGCCCGACATGCCGGGCGTGCCGCGGCCGATGATGTCGGCTTTGACGTCCGGCGCGACCGGCACCTTGCGCATGTGCACGAGCAGAATCTGCTCGCGGCCGCGAATGTCCGGTAGCGGCACCACGACCTGGCGGTCGAAGCGGCCCGGCCGCATCAACGCGGGATCGAGCACGTCCGGCCGGTTGGTCGCCGCGATCACGATCACGCCGGCGGCGCCTTCGAAGCCGTCCATTTCGACCAGCAACGCGTTCAACGTCTGCTCGCGCTCATCATTGCCGCCGCCGAGGCCCGCGCCGCGCTGGCGGCCCACCGCGTCGATCTCGTCGATGAATACGATGCACGGCGCATGTTTTTTCGCCTGCTCGAACATATCACGCACGCGCGCGGCGCCGACGCCGACGAACATCTCGACGAAGTCGGAACCGGAAATGCTGAAAAACGGGACCTTGGCCTCACCGGCGATCGCGCGCGCGAGCAGCGTTTTGCCGGTGCCCGGCGAACCGACCATCAGCACGCCCTTCGGAATCCGCCCGCCCAGCTTCTGGAATTTGCCCGGATCGCGCAGAAATTCGACGAGTTCGGCGACTTCTTCCTTCGCTTCCTCGCAACCCGCAACGTCCGCGAACGTGACGGAATTGTTGTTCTCGTCCATCATGCGCGCGCGGCTCTTGCCGAACGAGAATGCGCCGCCGCGTCCGCCGCCCTGCATCTGGCGCATGAAGAATATCCAGATACCGATCAGGAGCAGCATCGGGAACCACGAAATGAATATGTTCATCAGGAACGACTGCTCTTCCTCGGGCTTGGCGTCGACCTTGACGCCGGACTTCAGGAGATCGCTGACCATCCACAAGTCCCCGAGCGTGCCCGGGCTGTACGTCACGTACTTGCGGTTGTCCTGCGCGATCCAGCGCACGGTGCGGCCTTCGACCTGCGCGGAAGTCACGCGGCCCTGCTTTACTTCGTCCATGAACTGGGAGTAGGGAATGACGCTTTGCGCGGCCTGGCGGCTGCTGAACTGATTGAATACCGTCATCAGCACCACCGCGATGACCAGCCAGATCGCCACATTTTTAATCAGATTATTCAACGTGAGTCCTTATGCTTAGTGTCCGCTACCAGCCGTATCTGGTTCAATTCTAAACCGTTTTTCGATTGATTGTTAGCGACGCCCGGAAGCGGCCGTCGCCTCGAAATACGAAAGCTTACGCGTTACTCTGACCGCCGCCCAACCACCGGCGCCTCGCCTCTACACCTCGATGCCCTTCAAATCGCAGCTTTGCGCTCTTTACCCAACAGATACAACTCGTTGCTACGACCGCGCGACGCCTCCGGCTTGCGGGTTACTACGCGGTCAAAGCGGCCGCGCATCTCGCGCAAAAACTCCTGGAAGCCGGAACCCTGAAAAACTTTGACCAGCAAGCTGCCGCCAGGTTTCAAATGTTTTACTGCAAATTCGAGCGCCAGTTCCGCAAGATGCATTGCACGCGCCTGGTCGCTCAACGCGATACCGCTGATATTGGGCGACATATCGCTTAATACAAGGTCAATCGGGCGCCCGCCGAGTTCCTGCTCAAGCGCCACTATCACCGTCTCTTCGCGGAAGTCGCCCTGCAGAAAGGTGACGTTGCGCAGCGCGTCCATTGGTAACAGGTCGAGTGCGATCACGCGGCCGCTCGCGCCGAGCTTGGCGGCGGCAACCTGCGACCAGCCTCCGGGCGCTGCGCCCAGATCGACGACGACCATGCCCTGCTTCAGGAGCTTGTCGCGCTCGACCACCTCCAGCAACTTGTAAGCCGCACGCGAGCGGTAACCTTCGGCCTTCGCGCGCTGCACGTAGACGTCGTTGACGTGCTCCATCATCCACTGTTTGCTGGTCTTGGTCCGTTTCATCGGTTACGATGCCGCCATGATTCTTGACCTCACTTCAGTTCAACGCCGCGCGTTGCGCGCGCGCGCCCATGCGCTCAATCCGGTAGTCATCGTCGGCGATGCCGGCCTGACGACCCCGGTCATGAACGAGATCCACCAGAACCTCGCAAGCCACGAGCTGATCAAGATCCGCGTGACGGCCGACGCGCATGCGACGCGCGACCAGTTTATGGACGAAATCTGCACAACCCTGCACGCGGCCGCCGTCCAGCATATCGGCAAAATTCTTGTCATCTATCGCCCGCGCCCCGAAGAGGCCGCCGCGCCGCCCAAGAAAAAAGTGAAGAAGATCCGGCCGAAACCGCCCCGCCGCACCAAGCGCAGCTTTCAGCATTAGCGTGCTTTAGCGCGTGCCGCGCGCGTGCAGCCACACGAGCACTATTCCCAGCACGCTTTGAATCAGGTAAAGGACGCTGGCAACCCCGTGCCACGTCGCGAAGCGATCGCGAAATACGCTTTCCATCACACCTTTGGGCAGCGCCTGATCCTTCAGGCTCGCGAGGATCGGCTGCACCGCGAATTCGCCGGCAAGCGTCATCACCAGCATCGCCAGCACGATCCAGAAGATCCCGTGCTTCAGGCATGCGCCGCCGAACCGCGCCGCGCGAAACAACAGCAGGTAGACCGCGCAGCCTGTGCCCACGTAAGCAATCAGGGTAAACAACTTGCCGGCGAGCATGCCGGCCAGCGCGCGGTCGGGCAGGCTGTAGAAGAGCGTCGGCGCCACGAGATAACCGATCGCCCACAAGCCGCCTATCCACAGCGTCAGCGCAATCGCGTAAATGGCTTCGGTCAGAGTTTTCATCGGGTCGGCAGGTTGAAATTGAGATGCCGGCGCTGACGGCGGACGCAGCTAAACGTATTTAACGTCGCGGATTTCGTACTCGCGCACGCCGCCCGGCGCTTTCACTTCAGCGACGTCACCGGGGTGCTTGCCGATCAGGGCGCGCGCAATCGGCGAACTGATCGAGATCTTGCCCTTCTTGATATCGGCTTCATCGTCGCCGACGATCTGGTAGGTCACCACTTCGCTGCTGTTCATGTCTTCGAGTTCGATCGTCGCGCCGAATACGCAGCCGCCGTCGGCGTCGATCAGCGCGGGATCGATGACCTGCGCGTTCGACAGCTTGCTTTCGACCTCGGCGATGCGGCCCTCGATGAAACTCTGGCGCTCCTTGGCCGCCGCATATTCGGCGTTCTCGGACAGGTCGCCATGCGCGCGCGCCTCCGCAATCGCCGCGATGATCGCCGGTCGCTGGACCGTTTTCAGTTCCTGCAGTTCGGCGCGCAGTTTCTCGGCGCCGACCACGGTCAAAGGGGTTTTAGCCATGTTGATTTGTCCTCACGCTTCCACTGCTGCAACTGCTGCCGCGATGCGGCGGTGCAGCCCCTGCACATCATAGGCCGTTAACTCGCGCGACTGTTGCATACCCGTGCAGGCGGCGCGCGCGCCGGCGAGCGTGGTATACAACGTGATGCGCGCCTGTAGCGCCGCGCGGCGAATCGCGTAGGAATCGCGCACTGCGGTGCGCGATTCCTCGACGGTATTCAGAATCAACGCGACGTCGCTGTTCTTGATCATGTCGACGACGTGCGGACGGCCTTCGGCGACCTTGTTGATCGGCAGCACCGCGAGGCCATCGGCCGCAAGCGCCGCCGCAGTGCCGCGCGTTGCCACGAGCTGGAAACCCAGCGCGATCAGATCGTGCGCGATCGCGACCGCCCCCGGCTTGTCCGCGTCGCGCACGCTGATGAACACCTTGCCCCCTTCGGGCAGGCGATCGCCCGCCGCCAGCTGCGATTTCACGAACGCCTCGCCGAACGTGGTGCCCACGCCCATGACTTCGCCGGTCGACTTCATCTCCGGCCCGAGGATCGTATCGGCGCCCGGAAACTTGATAAAGGGAAAAACCGCTTCCTTGACCGAAAAATACGGAGGCACGACCTCGTGCATGCAGTTCTGCGCCGCGAGCGAGGTGCCGATCATGCAGCGCGCCGCGATTTTGGCGAGCGCGAGCCCGGTCGCTTTCGACACGAAGGGCACCGTGCGCGACGCGCGCGGATTGGCCTCCAGGACGTAGAGCACGTCGGAGGCGAGGGCGAACTGGATGTTGAGCAGGCCGCGGACGTCGAGGCCCCGGGCGATCGCCTCGGTCGAGCTGCGGATCCGGTCGATCTCCTCCCGGCCGAGAGTGATCGGCGGCAGCGCGCAGGAGGAGTCACCGGAGTGGATGCCGGCCTCCTCGATGTGCTCCATCACGCCCCCAAGGAAGAGCTCGGTGCCGTCGAAGATGGCGTCGACGTCGATCTCGATCGCATCATCGAGGAACCGGTCCACGAGCAGCGGATGCGACGGGCCGATGATGCCCTGTCCGGCCATCCGGGTGAAGTAGTCGGCCAGCGACGCGCTGTCGTAGATGATTTCCATGCCGCGACCGCCGAGCACATAGCTCGGCCGGACGAGCACCGGGTAGCCGATCTCTTCCGCGACGACGACGGCACCGGCGAAGTCGGTCGCCACGCCGTTGCGCGGCGCGAGCAGGCCGGCCTGGTCGAGGATGCCGGAGAACAGGCCGCGTTCCTCGGCGAGGTCGATCGCGGTCGGCGAGGTGCCGAGAATGGGGATCCCGGCGGCTTCGAGGCCCTTGGCCAGGCCGAGGGCGGTCTGGCCGCCGAGTTGCACGACCACGCCGACGAGTTCACCGCTCTGACCTTCAGCGTAAATAACCTCAAGCACGTCTTCGAGGGTGAGCGGCTCAAAGTAAAGCCGATCGCTCGTGTCATAGTCGGTCGATACCGTTTCCGGGTTGCAGTTGATCATGATGGTCTCGTAGCCGGCCTCCGACAGCGCGAAGGCGGCGTGCACGCAGGAGTAGTCGAATTCGACGCCCTGGCCGATCCGGTTCGGTACGGAGCCGAGAATCACGACCTTCCGGCGGTCGCTGGGC
>JBKJMN010000134.1:0-8855 GCA_046596405.1 Burkholderiales bacterium | reverse complement strand
CCTCGTCGAACACGTGCTCACGTCGGGAAAGGCTTTGTGCCTGCCGCGGGTCGACCGCGCCGCGCGCCGGCTCGAATTGCACCGCGTCGTGGATATTGCCCGCGACCTCGAAAGCGGCATGTGGGGCATCCGCGAGCCGCGCGTGTCATGTCCGCCTGCCGAGCTGCTGCTGATCGATTTCGTATTGCTACCGGGTGTTGCGTTTACGCCGCGCTGCGAGCGGCTCGGTTACGGCGGCGGATTTTACGATCGCCTGATCCCGCAGTTTGCAGCGCGGCCGCCGCTGGTGGCCGCCGCGTTTGCGCTGCAAATCCATGATGAAATTCCACTCGATGTCAACGATCAACGCGCTGACATCGTGCTGACCGAAAGTTCGCACTATCGCATCGCCGGGCCGCCGCCTTAAAACTTTAACAACCCGACCGCTTTGACGGCGGCGCCGCGATGCTCGCACGTAAACGCGAGACCCGCCTGACCCATGCGGCGCGCGCGTGCGGGGTCGAGCAGCAATTCACGCGCCGCGGCGATTGCGGCGGGCGCAGTCTCGACGCGAACCGCGGCGCCAGCCGCCAGCGCGAGCTGCACGACCTCGGCAAAATTGTATGTGTGAGGGCCCACGACCACCGGGCATCCCGCGGCGCATGCTTCGATCAAATTTTGCGCACCGAACGGCAGCAGGCTGCCGCCGATGATCGCGACATCGCTCGCCGCGTAATACGCGAACATTTCACCCATGCTGTCGCCGATCAGGATGCGTGTCTGCGCCGTGATCGGCGCATCGGCGCTGCGCCGCTGGTACGCGAATCCCGCGCGCGCGATCAGGGCCGCCACATCATCAAAGCGCTGGGGATGACGCGGCACGATCACCGTCAGCAGATCCGGCATATCGAGCTGCCGCAGCGCTTCGAGCAGTATCGCCTCTTCGCCTTCGCGCGTGCTCGCGCACAGCAGGACCGGCCGCGCGCTGCCCCAGTGCTCGCGCCAGCGCAAGCCGCGCGCGACCAGTGCCGGATCCGGCGTGATGTCGAATTTGAGGTTGCCGGTGACGGCCACCGACTTGGCGCCGAGTGAGCGCAAGCGCTCGGCGTCGGCCGGACTCTGCGCGATGATGGCCGTCAGTTCGTTCAAACTTGTCGTCGCGAGCGCGCGAAACCGCGCGTAGCGGCGCCGCGACTTTTCCGACATGCGCGCATTGAGCAGATAGACCGGCAGCTTGCGCAGCCGGCACGCGTGGATCAGGTTTGGCCAGATTTCGGTCTCGAGCAAAATCCCGCACACCGGTTTGAAGTGATCGAGAAAGCGCGCGACCGCGTACGGAAAATCATACGGGAGATAAGCGCGTTGTACGCTGTCGCCGTACAGCGCGACGCCGGTTTCGCGCCCGGTCGGCGTCATGTGCGTCAACAGAATCCGATGCCGCGGGTATTGGCGCTGCAGTTCGGCAATGAGCGGCGCCGCCGCGCGCGTTTCGCCGACCGACACCGCGTGCACCCAGATCAGCGGCGGCGGCGCGCTCGCCCCATAGTGCCCGAATCGCTCCGCCAGGTGGGCGCGATACGCCGGTTGGCGCCGTGCGCGCCACCACAGGTGCAGCAATGCGCGCGGCAATAGCGCGTAGAGCATCAGCGTATAGGCAAAACGCGATGCGTTCATGCTATGAGCCCATTGACGGCCATTAGCACGGCTTCAACTGTTGGCGCGTGGCCCATGCCGCCCAGGTTGATCGCTTTCGCGCAGCCGTAAATGCCGGTCGCGGCCGGATCGGTCGCGCTGAAAATACCCACCGTCGGCACCGCGAGCGCCGCCGCCAGATGCGTGAGACCGGTGTCCACCCCGACCACGGCTCGCGCGCCCGTCACCAAGCCCGCGAGTTCGGTGAGGCTCAGCGCCGGCGGCACGCTCGCCGCCTCCATATTCGCGGCGATGCGCACACTGCGGTCGCGCTCCTGTGCACTGCCCCACGGCAGTACACACTTGACGCCGGCGGCATTGAGCGCCTTGATGAGCGATCGCCAATTTTGCTCGTCCCATAATTTGTAATCGCCGCTCGACGCATGCAATAACACCGCATAGCGCGTCGCGTTGAGCCATGCAAATGCCCGCGGCACCGCTTGGATGCCATAGTTGCAATCCGGCGGCAGCGCGTAACCGACTGCGCGCGCGAGCAGCAGCCGCGTCCGTTCGACCGCGTGCAAATCCCACGGGATGCGATAGGTATGATCATAAAACGCCGCGAGCGGTTCGCGAGCGCTATGCAGGTCGAGCCCGTGGCGAGTGCCACGCGCGGCCCGCGTGATCAGCGCGCTCTTGAACAGTCCCTGCGCGTCAATTACGTCGTCATAGGTTTGCATGCGCAACTGCCGCAGGCTTGCCCTGACCTCGTCGCGCACCGCGCCGTGCCACCACGCACGTCGCCAGCGTCTGATCGCTATCGGGATGATGTCGCTCACGCCGGGATGCAAGCGCAACACCGGCACCAACGGCTCCTCCACCACCCAGCCGATGCGCGCGTCCGGCACCGCCGCTTTCAAATCGGTGACCGCCGGCAATGCGTGGATCACATCGCCAAGCGAAGACGTCTTGATCAGCAGGATTTTTCTCAAGGTGTATTGTCAAGATGAGGACGGCGTTCCTCGCTCTCCCTGTTTGCGGCGTGATGTCAGATCGTGGTTCATCGATGCAGCGGCAGAACCTGCGCGCAACACCCTAAGCCTACACGCAGCGGGCCTTCTCGCATAGAATACGTCGCAAGCAATGCGACTGCCAAAACCCGGATACACAAATGCCCCGATGAAAGTTTCCCGCACCGCATTGCCGGGAGTGCTCGTCATCGAACCGCGCGTGTTCGCGGACGAGCGCGGCTGTTTCTTCGAAAGCCACAATCAGCGCGAATTCGAAGCGGCGTGCGGCACGCAGGCCACGTTTGTCCAAGACAATCAGTCACGGTCCAGAAAAAATGTATTGCGCGGCTTACATTATCAAAACCCGCAAGCGCAGGGAAAACTACTGCGCGTACTGGCCGGCGAAATATTCGACGTGGTCGTCGACATCCGCCGCAGCTCACCTACGTGCGGGCAATGGAGCGGCCTCAACCTGTCCGCGGACAACCGGCTCGCCTTATGGGTGCCGCCCGGTTTCGCGCATGGTTTTCTGGTCGTGTCCGAATACGCCGAGGTGCTCTACAAAACCACCGACTATTACGCGCCTCAGCATGAGCACTGCATCCTCTGGAACGATCCGCAACTCGCCATCGCGTGGCCGCTCACGGGCGCGCCTGACCTTTCGGCTAAAGATCAGCGTGGCAAGCCCCTGAAGGATGCGGAGCTGTTGGCTTGACGCGTATTTTGCTTACCGGCAGCACCGGCCAGGTCGGCGCCGAACTGACCGCTACACTCGCTTCGGTGGGCGAATTGCTCGCGTGCGATCACCGCCGCCTGGATTTGGCCGATCCAGCGGCGATCAGGGCAACGGTGCGCGAATTTCGTCCCACGATCATCGTCAACGCCGCCGCCTACACGGCGGTAGACCTCGCCGAATCGGAGCCGGACCTCGCGATGGCCGTGAACGGAGCGGCCCCTGGCATTTTTGCGGAGGAAGCGGTGCGCACCGGTGCGCTGCTTGTCCACTATTCGACCGATTACGTTTTTAACGGCGCGCAACCTGAACCGTATACGGAAGAAGACTCAACCGATCCGCTCAATGTCTATGGCCGAACCAAGCGCGCCGGTGAGATCGCGATCAGAGCCACTGGCGCGAAACACCTTATTCTGCGCACGAGCTGGGTTTACGGCGCAACGGGCAAGAATTTCCTGGTCACGATACGCCGCCTCGCCGCCGCGCGCGATGAACTCAAAGTCGTCAACGATCAATTCGGCGCGCCGACCTGGTGTCGCGATATCGCAACCGCTACTGCCGCCATGCTCGGGCATCCGACCACCATAGACCCCGTCCGCGCGGCGGACCTTAGTGGTACTTATAACTTGAGCGCCGAAGGCGCGACCTCGTGGTACGAATTCGCGGCCGCCATTTTCGCTGATAGTCCACTTGAACCAGAGTCGCGCCGCGCGAAGCTGGTAGCGATCCCGTCATCGGAGTACCCGACGCCGGCGGCGCGGCCGCGAAATTCAGTGCTTGCCCACGACAAGCTACACCGCCGCTTCGGCCTGAAACTGCCGCCCTGGCGGACGAGTCTGCAGGCTTGCCTCGCCGGATTAGCCGCCAAATAAGCCGCGGAGACGCGGCCGCTCTAGGATCTTCCGTACACATCGTCAAACCGCACGATGTCGTCTTCTTCAACGTAATCACCGGTCTGCACTTCGATAATCACGAGCGGCTCGCGGCCGTCGTTCGCCAGGCGATGCCGGTGACCGGCCGGGATGTACGTCGATTCGTTGACTTGCACGGCGAATTCACGCTCGCCGTTGACGACTTGGGCGGTGCCCGCGATGACCACCCAGTGTTCGCTGCGCCGATGGTGCATCTGCAGGCTCAACGCAGCGCCCGGATTGACCACGATCCGCTTCAACTTGAAGCCCGGCCCCTGTTCGAGCAGCGTGTAGCTGCCCCACGGCCGGTTGACGGTACGATGTATCTTGTGCGCCGGGTGGCCGGCGAGCTTGAGGCGCTCGGTCACCGCGCGCACCTGCTGCGCCTGTTTGCGATCGGCGATCAGCAAGGCGTCGGGCGTATCGACGATCAATAGTCCATGCACGCCGATCCCCGCCACCAGGCGGTCGGCGCTTTGCACGTAGCAGTCGCTGCTGTCGACCATGATCGAGTCGCCAATCGTGCGATTGCCTGCGGCGTCCGCCGGCGTCAATTCGCTGACCGCGTTCCATGAGCCGACATCGCTCCAGTTGAATGCGGCACGCACCACCGCGACATCAGCCGCTTGTTCCATCACCGCATAGTCGATCGAAATGGCGGGCAGTGGGGTGAAGGTCGGCGCGTCGAGGTGTACCGCGTCGCCCGCGATTTCGCCGGTCGCTGCGAAACAGCGCTTGGCCGCCGTATGCAGTTCCGGCGCATAGCGGCGCAGGTTATCGACCAGGGTGCGCGCCGTGAAGCAGAACATGCCCGAATTCCACAGGTGCCTGCCCGAGCTAACGAACTGTTCGGCGAGCGCCTCGGACGGCTTCTCGACAAAGCGTTTGACGTCGGCGGCGGTCTCGTCAAGCGCCTGCCCGCATTCGATATAGCCATACGCGGTTTCGGCATGCGCCGGGCGAATTCCAAACACGACCATCCGGCCCTGCGCGGCGACGCGCTGTGCAGCTTTAACCGCCGTCTTGAATGCGTCGAGCGGCGCGACGACGTGATCGGCGGGCAGTATCAACAGAACCGCATCCGGTCCCCAGCGCTTCTGCGCATAAAGCGCGGCCATCGCGATCGCCGGCGCGGTATTGCGCGCACAGGGTTCGAGCAGCAGCACGGAATCCAGCTCGGGGCGTTCGGCGCGGTACTCGTCGCGCGTCGCGTGCACGTACTCCTGATTGGTCACCGTCAAGACAGTGCCATCGCCGGCGAGTGCAACCGCGCGCTGCAGCGTTTTCTGCAGCAGGCTCTGCCCGTCAGCGAGCCGGATGAAAGGTTTCGGATACGATTCGCGCGATACCGGCCACAGCCGCGCGCCGACACCGCCGGCAAGGATTACGGGAATCAGCATCTGTACATCGGCTTTCGTCGTTGGCGTTGGAAGCATCCCTGGCTCTGCCTATCAATACCGTTTGTGCAAGTCTTTCCAAGTATAATCAATCGGCCTCCAATACATCAGCATGGGCGGATGAAAAAAAGAGCACTGATAACCGGCATTACCGGCCAGGACGGCGCCTATCTCGCGGAATTTCTGCTGGCCAAGGGCTACGAAGTGCACGGCATCAAGCGCCGTTCGTCGCTGTTCAATACCGACCGCATCGATCACCTGTACCAGGACCCGCACGAATCCCACCGGCGCCTGATTCTGCACTACGGCGACATGACCGACTCGTCCGCGCTGATTCGCGTGATTCAGCAGGTGCAACCGGACGAAATCTACAACCTCGCCGCGCAAAGTCATGTCGCGGTGTCGTTCGAGGAACCCGAATACACCGCGAACTCCGATGCGCTGGGCGCGCTGCGCGTGCTGGAAGCGATGCGCATTCTGCAACTCGCCGGCAAGACGCGGTTTTATCAGGCTTCGACCTCGGAACTGTTCGGCCAGCCGAATAAGAAATCGCCGCAGAACGAAATGACGCCGTTTTATCCGCGCTCGCCGTATGGCGTTGCCAAACTGTATGCGTATTGGATCACCGTCAATTACCGCGAAGCCTATGGCATGTTCGCGTGCAACGGCATTCTGTTCAACCACGAGTCGCCGGTCCGCGGCGAAACGTTTGTCACGCGCAAGATCACGCGCGCGCTCGCGCGCATCAAGCTCGGCCTGCAGGACTGCGTTTATCTCGGCAATCTCGATGCCAAACGCGACTGGGGCCACGCGCGCGACTACGTCGAAGCGCAGTGGCTGATGCTGCAGCAGGACAAGCCCGAGGATTTCGTGATCGCGAGCGGCGTGCAGTACAGCGTGCGCGATTTCGTCGACGCTGCGGCGAGCGAACTGGGGATCAAGCTGCGCTGGCGCGGCAAGGGCGTCAAAGAAGTGGCGGTCGTCGCTGCGGGTTCGCGCGGTAAGGGCGAGTCGCCGGCGCGCGGCCAGACCGTGGTGCGCATCGATCCGCGCTATTTCCGGCCGACCGAAGTCGATTCGCTGCTCGGCGATGCGCGCAAGGCGCGCCGCAAGCTCGGCTGGAAGCCGCGCATTTCGTTCAAGGCGCTGGTGGCGGAAATGGTGCGCGAAGACCTGAAAGCCGCCGAGCGCGATGAACTCGTCAAGCGCCACGGCTACAGCGCGTACGATTATCACGAGTGAGCGCGATGCCGTTCGCCCAATCCGAACGCATCTTTGTCGCCGGCCATCGCGGGCTGGCCGGCTCCGCGTTGATGCGCCGCCTCGGGCGCGGCGGCTATCGCAATCTGATCACCCGCACGCACGCCGAGCTCGACTTGACCGACCAGGCGGCCGTCGAGGCTTTTTTTGCGCGCGAAAAACCGCGCCACGTGTTGCTGGCGGCCGCGCGCGTCGGCGGCATCCACGCCAATGCAACGCATCCCGCGCAGTTTATCCATGACAACCTTGCGATCGAACTCAACGTCGTCGCCGCGAGCCATCGCCACGGCGTGGAAAAGCTGCTGTTTCTCGGCTCGAGCTGCATCTATCCCAAACACGCGCCGCAGCCCATGCAGGAAGCGCATCTGCTGACCGGCCCGCTTGAGCCGACGAACGAACCCTATGCGATCGCGAAAATCGCCGGCCTCAAGCTGTGCGCCGCTTACAACCGCGAGCACGGCACCGATTTCCTGTGCGTGATGCCGACCAATCTGTACGGGCCGGGCGACAACTTCGATCTCGAAACCTCGCACGTGCTGCCCGCATTGATCCGCAAAATTCACGCGGCCACGGCCAACGGCAATCCGGAAGTGGTCATCTGGGGCAGCGGCCAGCCGCTGCGCGAGTTTCTGCATAGCGACGATCTGGCGGATGCGTGCGTGCATCTGATGGAACATCACCACGCAGCCGACATCGGCGAATTCGTGAACATCGGCGCAGGCCGGGAAATCACCATCCGCGACCTGGCAGCCCTGATCGCCGACATCGCCGGCTACCGCGGCGCGCTCACTTACGACCAGACCAAACCGGACGGCACGCCGCGCAAGCTGCTCGACGTGTCGCGCATGACCGCACTCGGCTGGCACGCGCGGATCGGCCTGCGCGAAGGCATCACGGCCGTCTACGCGGCGTACGCAGCGGCCACCCTGCGCCAAACGGCCGGACCTGCATTGTCAGCCGCCACCCGGGGATAGCCGCCATGAAAGCCGTCATACTCGCCGGGGGCTTGGGCACCCGCATCAGCGAAGAATCCCACCTCAAGCCGAAGCCGATGATCGAGATCGGCGGCAAGCCGATCCTGTGGCACATCATGAAAATGTATTCGGTCCACGGCATCAACGACTTCATCGTGTGCTGCGGCTACAAGGGCTACATCATCAAAGAATATTTCGCGAATTACTTTCTGCACATGTCGGACGTGACCTTCGATATGGCCGACAACAAAATGCAGGTGCATCAGGCGAGCGCCGAGTCGTGGCGCGTGACCCTTGTCGACACCGGCGACGACAGTCAGACCGGCGGCCGGCTGAAGCGAGTGGCGTCATATCTCGACAGTGGACCGTTCTGCTTCACCTACGGCGACGGCGTCAGCAATGTCGATGTCCGCGCGACTATTGAGCTCCATAAGCGGGAAAAAACGCTTGCTGTCGTCTCAGCCGTGCAGCCGGCGGGCCGTTTCGGCATCCTGAATCTCGACCGCTCGCGCGTCGTGAGCTTCGAAGAGAAACCGCGTGGCGACGGCAACTGGACTAACGGCGGTTTTTTCGTTCTGTCGCCGAAAGTGCTCGATTACATCGTCAGCGACGCCACCAGCTGGGAAGCCGAGGTGCTGCCGCGCCTGGCACGCGATGGCCAGCTCGCTGCGCATGCCCACACCGGCTTCTGGCAGCCGATGGACACCATGCGCGATAAATACTATCTGGAAGACTTGTGGAGTTCGGGCAAGGCGCCGTGGAAAATCTGGGCGTGAACCCGCGGTTCTGGCAAGGTAAAAAAGTTCTACTTACCGGTCACACCGGATTCAAAGGCGGATGGCTGGCATTGTGGCTGCAGACGCTGGGCGCGAAGGTCACCGGGTACGCGCTGGCGGCGCCGACCGACCCGAGTTTTTTCGATACGACCCGCGTCGTTCAAGGCATGACATCGATGATCG
>JBKJMN010000088.1:0-4680 GCA_046596405.1 Burkholderiales bacterium | reverse complement strand
CTGCTGGTAGATGCGGCCGATGTATTCGCCCAGCAGGCCCAGGCCAAACAGCACCAGGCCGGTCAGGAAGAACTGCAGGATGTCGCGGTCCCACAGCGCGAGCACGCCTTGCCGCATAGTGTCGGCAGCGATCCAGCGCTGGATGATGACCCCGATATAGACGAGCACCGACATCACGGCCACGAACATCCCGAGAATTGAAAACACTTGCAGCGGCACGATTGAGAAGCCGGTGACGAGGTCGAAGTTGAGCCGGATCAGCGCATACAGCGAATATTTGGAAATGCCGGCCGCGCGTTCCTCGTGGCCGACCTCGATTTCCGTTGGGTTGCCCGCGTAGGTGTACGCGAGCGCGGGAATGAACGTATTGACCTCGTGGCTCGATTTGATCGCGTCGACGATGCTGCGATCGTACGCGCGCAGCATGCAGCCCTGGTCCGTCATGCGGATGCGGGTGATGCGCTCGCGCAGCCAGTTCATCGCGTGCGAGGCGCGCCGGCGAAACGCGGAGTCCTGGCGTTCCAGGCGGATAGACCCGACGTAATCGTGGCCGCGGTCCATGGCCTCCAGGAGCTTGCCGATTTCCTCGGGCGGATTCTGCAGGTCGGCATCGAGCGTGACGATGCGGCTGCCGCGGCAGTGCTCGAAGCCCGCCATGATCGCCATGTGCTGGCCGAAATTGCCCCGGAACAGGATCACCCGCGTGACATCGGGCCGCGCCTGGAACTGCTCGCGCAGGAGCGCGACCGAACGGTCGCGGCTGCCGTCGTTGATAAACAGGATTTCGTACGCGACGCCGAGCTTGTCGAGCGCCGGATACAGGCGCGCGAACAGCAGCGGCAGCGTCTGCTCCTCGTTATAGACGGGAATGATGACGGAAACGGTTGGTACGGTCATGGTTGGCATCGCGATTTCATGCGGATGGTAACCGATGCGCCGCCGGTGCGTCGACTGCTTCGGCACACTGCGCGCGCCGTCGTCATGACCGCGTGACCAGGCATACGCCGATGATGATGACGCCGATGCCGATCAGGCGCATGGGCGTGAGGGCTTCGCCGAACAGATACCACGCGGCCAGCGCGTTGACGACGTAGCCGACGGACAGCAACGGGTAGGCGATACTAACTTCGACGCGCGAAAGCGCCATGACCCACACGACGACGCTGATCACATAACAGGCCAGGCCGCCGACGATATGCGGCTCGGTGGCGAGCTTCCAGCCGATCGGCACGATGTTGTCGCGGCTGAATTCGAACACGCCGACGGCGTTGGTCCCGGCCTTGAGCAGCAACTGCGCGCCCGCATTGAGCATGACGCCGGTCATCAGCAGCGAAAAACTGGTTGCATTCATGGTGATTTCTCCCGTCAACGCGGCGGCGTGCGCACGAAAATGCGCTCCGTGTCGCGCGCGATAACCTGCATTGGCAGGTCGAGCTTCTGCAGTTCGGCGAAGACTTCCAGGCTCATGACGGCCAGCGCGTAGACATCCTTGCGCCAGCGCGTCATGAATTCACCCAGCGTCGGCACCCACAACGCGGGCTCATGCTGCAGGCCATAGGCGAGTTCGTCCTGATAGTCGACCAGCGTGACGGTGCGGTTGATGTAAAAAGGCAGCGTCTGTTCATACGTGCGCACGCTGTAAAACGGCACGCCGGGTTTCAGATAGGGCTTGATCGCCTGAGCGGCGTGATAGGTCGAGTGGGCCGGCGACAGCGCATCCTCGCTGGTCACGAGCAGTTGCGCGGTGGTCAGCCCGGCCAGTGCGCACGCGATAACGGCTGCACGCACGAGGCCGCGCCAGCCGAGGTAAATGGCGGCCAGCATGCCCGCGAGCAGGGTGGCGCCCGCCGCATACAGCCACGGAATTTGCGCGACGTAGAGTCCTGCCGGAATGTTTTCGCTGGCGAGCCGCACTGTATAAGGCACGGCAATTAGACCGGCGAGGCCGAGCAATGCCACGGGCGCGAGCTGCCACGCCAGCGCGCGCCCGCTGATGGTCGTCAGGCGCACGCCAATTACCAGGGCCAGCGCGGGGAAAATGGGCAGAATGTACGACGGCAATTTGGAGCCGGACACGGAGAAGAACGCGAAAATGAAACCCGCCCACAGCAGGCAGAAGAGCAGCGGGTCGAACTCGCGGGTTTTGCCTGACCGTTTATAAGCGTGAATCAGTGCATCAAACAGCGTGAAGAGCCACGGCAGAATGCCCGCGACCAGAATCGGGATGAAAAAATACCACGGCTGATAGCGTTGATGGATAGTCGATGTATAGCGCTGAAAATGTTCATGCACGAAGAAAAACCACGCAAACTCCGGATTGGCGAGCGACACGGCGACGAACCACGGCGCGGTTATGGCTAGGAACAGCACCGCACAACTGACAAGATGCAGTCGGCGCAGCAGCGCGAAATCGCGCTTGATCAATATATAGAGCACCACTACGGCGCCGGGCAGTGCGATGCCGATCAGTCCCTTGCTCAGCACCGCGAGCGCGCAGCCTGCGGCGGCGACATGCATCCAGCGCCGATTGCGGGCAAGATCGGCGCGCGGGTCGAGCGCAAGCAGCAGTCCCGCGAGCGCCACCGTGAGGAAAAAAGCGAGGCCCATGTCGAGCGTGAGGATATGGGCGAGCGCCGCATAGAGCACGCTGCTCGCCAGCACGCACGCCGAATACAAGCCGGCCGCCCGCCCGTACAGGCGGGCGCCGACGAAAAACATCAGTAACACGCCGCAAAATCCGGTCAGCGCGGGCCACACGCGCGCGGTCCAGTTGTGCTCACCGAAGACGCGATAAGCGGCGGCGGTCGCCCAGTATTGAAGTGGCGGTTTCTCGAAATATTTAATGCCGTTGAGCCGCGGGGTGACCCAGTCGCCACTCTGCGCCATGTAACGCGGGATTTCGGAATAGCGGCCCTCGTCGGAGAGCGAGAGCTTGCGGTATTCGAGATTGCCGCCCCAGATGACGACGGCGACGAGCAGCAGCCACCACCATCCGCGCGTGGCGGTGTCTTTAATCGGGGATGCCGGTGAACTGCTCAAATGGGACGGGATTATACCATCCGCTGTGTCGCGTACGGCCGCGAGGCCCGGTCTGGCGCTTGCCTGCGCGGCAGACTCAATGCGGGCGCGCTTGCTTTACGTTGATCGCCAGGCATTGCGTCGCCATGCTGTCGAATGCGGCATCCGAATTTGCCGCGACGATCAACGGCGCGCTCTTCTCGAGCTGGGGATAATGTTTGAGCGTGGAACGCGTGTAGGCGGGATCGTAGTGCATTTCGAGCAACTCACGCACCAGCGTTTCCCACTCGCCGCGTTGCGCGAAATCCTTCCATGCGGAGATCTGCTGCTGGCCATAATGCGCGGCCAGGCAATCGAGCTGCGTGCCGAGCGCCGCCGCATCGGCGACGAAGTGCCGGTACTCCTCGATCAACATCTCGACGCGCAACCCGGTCGCAGCCTCGAGCTTGACGCACGCGCTTTCCCACATTGCGGCGATCAGCGCCTGTGGTACGCGCAGATTGCCGATTTTTTTGCTTTCCGCCTCGACGAATACCGGTAGCGCCGGATCGAAGCCGCGCAGCGCCGACCAAACGAGGCTTTCAAACATTTTCTGCGCCGGTTGCGGCGCACCGGGCAGATTGCCGAGCACGGATCCGCGGTGCGCGGCGAGGGCTTCAAGATCGAGCACCTGCGCGCCGCGCAGCGCCAGCGCGCGCAGCAGGCGGCTTTTTCCCGAGCCGGTGAGTCCGCACACAACGCACCAGCGATAACGCGCGGGCATCACTTCGAGATCGTCGATCACCGCGCGCCGGTAGGTTTTGTAGCCGCCGTCGAGCCGTCCCGCGCGCCAGCCGACCTGCTGGAGCACATGCGCGAGCGCGCTGCTGCGGCTGCCACCGCGCCAGCAATAGACGAGCGGCCGCCACGCGCGCGGACGCTGCGCGAATGCCGTGTCGAGATGCTGCGCGATGTTGCGGCTCACGAGCGCGGCGCCGAGTTTCTTCGCGGCGAACGCCGAGACTTGTTTATACAGCGTGCCGACGCGCGCGCGCTCCGCGTCGTTCAGCACCGGATAGTTCACGGCGCCGGGAATGTGGTCCGCGGCAAATTCCGACTCGGAGCGCGTGTCGATAATCTCGTCAAAGCCGGCGAGTTGTGCTACGGTAACCAGACCGTTGTTTCGTGAATTTGTACGCAAAATATCTGTACGCAAAATTTTACCCGGATGAGTCCGATGAACGATCCCCTCGACATGCAGAAAATCAAGCTGACCGCATTCTCACACGGCGGCGGATGAGGCTGCAAACTACCGCCGGCGTTGCTGGCGGAATTGCTGTCCAAGATACCGCTTGCGCGCGCGTATCCCGATCTGCTCGTCGGCACCGAATCGAGCGACGACGCGGCGGTTTATCGCATCAACGCCGAACAGGCGATCGTCGCCACGACGGATTTTTTTCTGCCTATCGTCGACGACCCCTTCGACTTCGGGCGCATTGCCGCCACCAATGCGATCTCGGACGTCTACGCGATGGGCGCGCGACCGCTGTTTGCGCTGGCGTTAGTCGGCATGCCGCTCGGCAAGCTGCCGGTCGAGGCGATGCAGCAGATACTCGCGGGCGGGCAGTCGGTATGCGAAGCGGCGGGCATCCCGATCGCGGGCGGCCACTCGATCGACAATCC
>JBKJMN010000417.1:0-4829 GCA_046596405.1 Burkholderiales bacterium | reverse complement strand
GGGAATCCCCGAACGGGGACGGTTCACCGGGGCGGCCTTTTCTTCCGTTAGCTTCTTTTGGCCGCGCAAAAGAAGGTAACCAGCCCCGGGTCTGCCACCCGGTGAAAGAGGAAGGAGGAAGGAGAATAGCCCCGGGTCGGCCACCCGGACGCTTGAGGCAAGAACGAGAGACCAGCCCCGGGTCTGCCACCCGGAAAAATCCTAAACCGTTAGCTGCGTCATGCTCGCTTCGGAAATCAGCTTGGTTTCCAAACTCTGCATGATGACGTAGGGCCGCAATATTGCATTCCTGAACTTGTATCTATACGCACGGGGAACGCCCACTCTTTGCAACGCGGGGCCGCGTATATTTTCGCAGAGCGCATTCAAGTGCTGGGAAAATACAACTGTGTCACAGGGTTTTCCCATAATCACGCTCATGGGTGTGACCACGTCGCCGGCGGTGAAGTACCCGTGCGGATCGGTGTTGGCCAAAGCGCACGCCAGGAGAACCTGGGGATAACGTGTTTCTCTCGAACTCGCCGTAGCGCGGTGGTAGTCGAGCGCGATACTTTGTTGCGCGTGTTTGAGCGTTTTCTGCAAGGCCCGGTGGGTATCGTCAATAATAATGTTCAGCCGGTCCTGGACGACGGCCGTCTGCGCCGAATGTAAGGCGAGCAAATGCGTGTAGTGCGGAAGGCCCTGCGACAATTTGCTGATCCGCTGCCTGGCATTTTGATCGATGGTCATTCCGACAGCCTGCAGACCGTGGTCGATAATTTTATCGAGCTCCGCCGTCGCCATTCTCGGCATATGCACCTGAATCAGGGCGCGCTGCACGGATTCGTGTTCTGCAATCAGGGTGTCCACTGATTCGGCGACGCCGACGAGAACGAGCGTTACGTCCACCGAGTGGTCGGAAAGGCTCTTGATCGTATCGGCGAGGAGCGTGGTAGTGGCTTTATCCTTGATGCGATCGATTTCATCGATGATTATCAAAAGCCGGTCGCGTTTCTGCAGGATTGTTCTCACTGCGTCGGGGGTTACGACTTCAGGCAGGAACTGCGCGAGCGTGCCTTCGACGTTCGCTCCGCTCCTGGCCCCCAAAGGGACTGAGTTTTTAGTGATGGAGATTTCCGAGAAGATCGCCTTCCACAGTGAGGCAAAGGTGGTGGTTTGATCGCAGTTGATCGAGCCGCATGCCGGGGTTGCGAATTTGGTCCCCAAGATGTGGACCAATGCGTTGGCAAGCGAGGTTTTGCCCGCGCCGCGCTCACCGAATATCACGACGTGTTGACCGCGTTGCGCGCACGCGTTGATCACGTCGGTGATTTGAGCGACCCGGCCGGCAAATGCCCGGCGGTCTATCGGCGCACTCGGGCTGAATGACCCGGCAATTTGCGCCATTCGCTCAAACTTTTCATTCGTATCCATATGGCATCTTTCTAAGCGGGATTTACGGACATTTCACGAGGCGGATCCCGCATGACGGCGGGCGCGGCAAGCACTTTGACAGTGCCGGCGTGCAAACGGTTCACGAACAACGGAAAAGCGCCGGCCGGCGGCCCGTCAAGGCTCAACTGGCGCGCGCCTCGACCAACGCCCTCAATACCCTGAGCAAATATCCTCTCAGCTTCACCGATCATTCCGCCCAGGTAGTAGCGGACATGCACGAACGTGAAGCGCGGCTTTTCGGTGGCGGCCGATGCGCCGAAGAATTCGGCGAGGCGGTCGGCCTGCCCGGCACTGATGATGCCGGCGCGAACGGCGGGGGCGAGGTCGGGGCGGTTTAAAATCGGCATGACGTCATCATGCCATTTGAAAGGCCAAAACGGCAAACGTCATTGATCGTCCCGCGCCCTTAGAATGCGCCGCATAGTAACGGGATGGGTTGACAGGTGATCCAGTCGCGACAGCGGTTGTGCCGGCCGCATCTGCGCACGCTCATTACACACTGCGCATCGAAGCTGCTAAGCTTTCGTTCGCTAAACCCGCTCGATCCGGCAACCCGATAAGTACCAATTCATGCGCTCCCCCAGAAGCAGCATCCGCGTCGGCACCGGCGCCGGCTTTTCCGACGACCGCATCGAGCCGGCGGTCGACCTGGCCGAGCGCGGCACGCTCGACTATCTCGTGTTCGAGTGTCTCGCCGAGCGCACCATCGCGCGCGAGAACCTTGCGCGCCTGAAGAACCCCGAGCGCGGCTATACGCCTTACCTCGCCGAGCGATTCCAGGCAGTGCTGCCCGCATGCGTAAAGAATGGCGTGCGCATCGTCACCAATATGGGTGCGGCCAATCCGCTGGGCGCCGCGCGCGCGGTCAGGCGCGTAGCGAAGTCGCTGGGCATCGCCGATCTGCCAGTGGCGGTGGTAACCGGTGACGACGTCGCCGACATCGTGCGCCGTAACCCTCAGCTCCCGCTGATGGAGAACGGCGCGCCGGTCGAATCGTTGTTGCCGCGCATGGCCTCGGCAAACGTCTATCTCGGCGCCGATGTGATACGCGATGCGCTCGCCACCGGCGCGCCGGTGGTGATGACGGGGCGCGTCGCCGATCCGTCGCTGTTCCTGGGAACGATGCTGCACGGGTTCAACTGGAGCTACGACGACTACCCGCGGCTCGCCGTCGGCACGCTCGCCGGCCACCTGATGGAATGCTCGGCGCAGCTCACCGGCGGGTGCTTTATCGACCCCGGCAAGAAAGACTGCGACGATGCCGTCAACATCGGCTTTCCGTACGCCGACATCACCGCCGACGGCGGCCTGACGCTCGGCAAGCTCGACGATTCGGGCGGACGGCTCGACGTGATGACGTGCACCGAGCAGATTTTGTACGAGATGCACGACCCGGCGGCATACATCACGCCGGACTGCATACTCGACATCACGGAGGTCGAATTCGCGCCGGCAGGCAGCAATCGCGTGCGGGCGACGGGGGCGAAAGCGCGGCCGCGCACGCCGACCTACAAAGTGGTGGTCGGTTATCACGACGGTTACATCGGCGACGGCGAAGTGGCCTACGCGGGGCCCAATGCGCTCGCGCGCGCGAAGCTCGCCGAGAAGATCGTGCGCGAGCGGCTGGAGAAGCGCGGCTTTACCTATCCCGAGATTCGCGTCGATTACATCGGCATGTCGAGCCTGCACGGCATGGGCGGCGGGCGCACCGAGCCCTACGAAGTGCGCCTGCGCATCGCGGCGCGCAGCCCCGACCGCAAGGCGGCGCTCGCGGTCGGCTTCGAGGTGCGCACGCTGCATGTCAACGGCCCCGCGGGCGGCGGCGGCGGGTCGAACGCGATCCGCGAAGTGCTCGCGGTCAAATCGATATTGATCCCGCGCGAAATGGTCAGGACCGCCGTCACGGTGGAGGGCACGCTATGAGCGTGAAAGTCTACGAGCTCGGGCACGCGCGCGCGGGCGACAAGGGCAACACCTCGAATGTATCGGTCACCGCGTACGACGAGCGCGCGTGGCACATCCTGCGCGAGCAGCTCACCGCCGCGCGCGTGATGCAGCAGTATGCGGAAATCGCCAAGGGCCCGGTCACGCGCTACGAGCTGCCGAAACTCAAAGCGCTCAATTTCGTGATCGAAAACGCGCTGGGCGGCGGCGTCACCGTGTCGCTCGCGCAGGACATGCACGGCAAGAGCCTGTCGTATCTGATGCTCGACATCGATCTGCCGGATAAGAAATGAAGCGGGTCGCGGTTACGTTTACCGCTGCATTGCTCGCGTTATCCGCGGCGCCGTCCGCTGCGCAAACCTACCCCGACAGGCCTCTGCGCCTGATCGTGCCTTACGCGCCCGGCGGCGGCACCGATCTCACGTCGCGCCTAATTGCGCGCCGGCTCACCGAAAATTTCAACCAGCAGGTGATCGTCGACAATCGCGCCGGCGGAGCAGGCAACATCGGCTGCGAAATCGCCGCGCGCTCGGCGCCCGACGGCTACACGTTGCTGACTGCCGGCATCAGTTTCTCGATCAACGTGAGCATCTTCGCCCGGCTCAACTACGATCCGGTGCGGGATTTCGACCCGGTGTCGCTGGTCGCCACCGTGCCGCTGATTGTGGTCGTGCATCCAGCGGTGCCGGCGACGTCGATCCGCGAATTGATCGCGCTCGCGAAGGCGAAGCCCGGTACGCTCAACTATGCATCGGGCGGCACCGGCACCGCCAATCACATCGCGGGCGAACTGTTCAAGTACATGACCGGCACCGATATCGTGCACGTGCCGTACAAGGGCGGCGGCCCCGCGCTCGCGGACGTGATCGGTGGCCAGGTGCAGCTGCTGTTCAATACCATGACCTCGACCGTGGGATTCATGAATTCCGGCAAGCTGCGCGCGCTCGCGGTGACCGGCGCGAAACGCTCTCCCGGCGTCCCCAACCTGCCGACGGTTGCCGAGGCGGGCGTGCCGGGCTTCGACGTCGGCGCGTGGTTCGGCATCGTCGTGCCGCGGGGCACGCCGCGTGCGCTCGTCAACAAGCTCAATGGCGAGATCGTGCGCATCACGCGCCAGCCGGAAGCGCGCGAGCAATTCGCAGCGCAGGGTGCGGAGGCGGTCGGCAGCACGCCGGAAGAGTTCGGAGGCCACTTGCGCACTGAAATCGACAAGTGGGCGAAGGTCGCGAAGGCGGCCGGAATGCGCGCGGACTAGATCCCGCCGCCGCGGCCTCAATCACCACGGCGCCGGTTACGCCGTCAGTTGTTTCACCAGTTGATCGACATACCGCAGCGTCACTTCCCGCATTTCCTCAGGCTTCAAATTACTCACCGGGTGCGGCAGTTCGATATACGGATGCCCGTCCATGCCCTTGGCGCGGAATTGAAACACCGCCGCATTGGTGAAGGCG
>JBKJMN010000273.1:0-6827 GCA_046596405.1 Burkholderiales bacterium | reverse complement strand
CGACGGCGCGTCCGCGGTATCGATCATGACCTGGGGTTTCTGGACTTTCGCCAACGCCACGGCGGCGCTGTATGGCTGGTTGGTGATTCGTGACACCGGCTTTACCGCGATTTTCGTCGGCACTTTCTGTGCACCGCCGTCGTCACGCTGATCGCCTCGTTCAAGCGCCTTAACTATAAATTGCACGTCGAAGTCCACGGCTAAAGTCGCCGCGACGGTTTGACCCTGCGCCCCAACTGTCCCAGAATCGCTGGCCAGGGTTCGCGGCGTTGCGGCCCGCCATTGGAAAAGGTCCCGGTCATGCCCCACTGTTCATTGCGTTTGCGACTTGCGCTCGCCCTCACGCTGGCGCTCGCCGGCGGCAGCGCTGCTGGCGAATATCCCGAGCGCTCGATCCGCCTGATCATCTCTTCCGCGGCCGGCGGCTCGCCCGACGTCGTGTCGCGCCTGCTCGCGGTCGAACTCGTCAAGCAGATGGGCCAGCAAATCGTGATCGACAATCGGCCAGGCGCCGCCCAGACCATCGGCACCGACATGGTGGTCCACGCGAACCCCGACGGCTATACGATCGGTTACGCCAATGTAGTGACGCTCGCGATCAATAAGTCGCTGCTGCCGAAACAGCAGCAGGCGTACGATCCCGACAAGGATCTGGTGCTCGTCGGCCAGTTTTTGTCGACCTACAACATGCTCGCGGTGACCAACGGATTGGCAGTCAAGTCGGTGAAGGAACTGATCGACTACGCGCGGCAGAATCCCGGCAAGCTGCTCAATGCGTCGGGCGGCAACGGCACCACCGGCCATCTCGGCGGCGAGCTGTTCAAAATCATGACCAACACGCAGATCGTGCACGTGCCCTACAAAGGCAGTCCGCAGGGCATTTCGGATCTGATCGGCGGCCAGGTGCAACTCATGTTCGACAACCTGACGTCAATTTCGCCGCACGTCCGATCAGGCAAGGTGCGCGGGATCGGGGTCAGCAGCGCCAAGCGCTCACCGATTTTCCCCGACATCCCGACCATCGCCGAAGCCGGTGTGCCCGGTTACGAGACCAACGCATGGGGCGGGATCGTGGTGCCAGTCGGCACATCGCCCGCGATCGTGAAGAAGTTAAACACCGAAATCAATCGAGCATTGCAAGCGCCTACTCTCAAGGAGCGCTATGCAGCGATTGAGGCCGAGCCGGTCGGCGGGACCCCCGAGGCGTTTGCCGCATTCGTCAAAAAAGAGACCGTAAAGTGGGCGGACGTCGTCAAAAAATCCGGCGCGAAGCTTGATTGACCATGGCCGCGAATGACCATTACGACCTGATCGTCCGCAACGCCACCATCATCGACGGCACGCGCGCGCCGCGCTTTCACGGCGCAATCGGCGTGCGCGGCGATCGCATCGCAGCGATCGGCGCACTCGACAAAGCGAGCGCTGACATCGAAGTCGATGGGTCGGGCCTGATCGCCGCGCCCGGTTTCATCGACGCCCATACCCACGACGACCGCATGCTTCTATCGAATCCAGACATGGCGCCGAAAGTAAGCCAGGGCGTGACCACCGTGGTCGCCGGCAATTGCGGCATCAGCCTCGCGCACTCGCCCGCCAATGGCGCGTCGACGCCGCCGCTCGATCTGCTCGACGGCAGCGGCGACTGGTTCAAGTTTCCGAGCTTTCGCGCCTATCGCGAAGAGCTCACGGCGCGGCCGGCAGCAATCAACGCGACCTGTCTCGTCGGTCACACGACATTTCGCGTCGCCGCCATGGACCGGCTCGACCGCGCGGCGACACCCGCCGAGATCGAACGCATGCGCGCGATGGCGCACGAATCGCTCGCGTCCGGCGCGATCGGCGTCTCGACCGGCACCGCGTATCCGCCGGCCGCGTGCGCGCCGACTGAGGAAATTATCGAAATCTGCCGCCCGCTCACCGAATTCGGCGGCTTATACGTGACGCACATGCGCAACGAGGACGACCAGGTTACTGAATCGATCGAAGAGACCTGTTTGATCGGGCGCACGCTACAGGTGCCGGTCGTGATTTCACACCACAAAACCGTGGGCCTCAAAAACCACGGCCGCTCGGTCGAGACGCTGAAGCAGATTGCCAGCCTCATGAAAAAACAACCGCTGGGGCTCGACTGCTATCCTTATATCGCCTCGTCGACCGTGCTGCGCTACGACCGGCTCGAGCAATCGTCACGCATCATCATCACGTGGTCGAAACCGCATCCGGAGTTCGCCGGCGTCGATCTCGACGAAGTCGCGCGCCGGCTCAAGATGACGCAGGCCGAAGCGGTTGAGAAAATCAAGCCCGCCGGCGCGATCTATTTCATGCTCGACGAGAAGGACGTGCAGCGCATCCTTGCGTTCGAGGAGACGATGATAGGCTCCGACGGGCTGCCGCACGACACCAAGCCGCACCCGCGCCTGTGGGGCACTTTCCCGCGCGTGCTCGGACATTACTCGCGCGAGCTCAAACTTTTTCCCCTCGAGACGGCAGTCTACAAAATGACCGGGCTCACGGCGCGCAAGTTCGGCCTCAAGGAGCGCGGTGCGCTTAAAGCCGGCCATTACGCCGACATCACGTTGTTCGACGCGGACACCGTCATCGACGCCGCGGATTTCGAACACTCGACGCGG
The DNA here is from genome assembly GCA_046596405.1 of Burkholderiales bacterium. Taxonomy (GTDB): domain Bacteria; phylum Pseudomonadota; class Gammaproteobacteria; order Burkholderiales; family SG8-41; genus PALSA-1004. The sequence continues at coordinate 4,197 of JBKJMN010000273.1, read as the reverse complement.
CCCGCGCGCGGGATCGACACCGTCATCGTCAACGGCGCGATCGTGTGGCGCGGCGGTCAGTCCACCGGCAGCCGGCCCGGACGCGTGCTTTTGCGCGAGGCCTAAAAATCAGAGTTTGCATCCTTGCCGGCGTGCGGGCCCGGGTGCTTCTGCGGCTCCGTTGTCGTCTGTGGCCGACAACACAATTACTTTGCGATACAGCACCTTGAGTTCGAGCTCTTTGGTAGGCGTCGGGCATCAGCGACACATGACACCACGTGAGGGTTGCGAGCTAAGCGCTTCAGGTATCGCATAACTTTATGTTTTGTCGCGCAATCCTCGTCATATCAGCGCAACCACGCTGACAGGCACACAAGTTGCGAGCATCCGTCCGGGTTATCGATGGAATGAAATGAAGTCATCCGCCATCGATTGCGCTTTTCAATCTAAGTGGAGGAAGTCATGCTACAACGCGATACTTTTTTCGGCCGTACTCCGGATAAAAAACCCGACGTTCCCGGGACTGCCGCGGCAGCCGTCGCGAGTTCCGCCGCGGGCGCACGGGCACCGGTCGCTGCCAATACGCCGCCGGTAGACGAAACCCGCCGCCCCGCCTCCAAACCCGCCGTGGCGGGAAAACTCGGCGACACCCAGGGCAGCCAGTTGATCGTCGGACCCAATATCAAGTTGAAAGGGGTTGAAATCACGGATTGCGACACGCTGGTCGTCGAAGGTCACGTCGAGGCGACGATGGACAGCCGCATGATCCAGATCGCAGAAAACGGCACGTTCTCAGGGACCGCTGGCATCGATATCGCCGAAATTCATGGCGGATTTTCGGGCGAGCTCACCGTGCGCAAATGCCTGACCATCCATGCCACGGGCCAGGTCACCGGCAAAATCCGCTACGGCAAGCTCGTGATCGAAGAAGGCGGCGAAATCAGCGGCGACATCAAGAAACTTGCCGACGATGAAAAATCGCTGCACGTCCAGCATGTGGCGGGCGGTCGGGCAGGAATGACGCCGCTCGGCAGTTAATTGTCCGCGCGAGCGACTGCTGGCCGCCGTGCACTCGCGCGGCGGCTTAAAAGAAATGCTGCGCCACCCACCAGGCGACGGCCGCGACGAAGGCCGAGCATGGAATAGTGAAGATCCACGCCCATACGATATTGCCTGCGACTCCCCAGCGCACGGCTGACAACTTCTGCACCGATCCGACGCCGACGATGGCGCCGGTGATGGTGTGCGTCGTCGAAACCGGCACGCCGAGCCCGGTGGCGAGAAAGAGCGTGATCGCACCGCCGGTTTCAGCGCAAAACCCGCTCACCGGCTTCAAGCGCGTGATGCGCTGGCCCATGGTCTTGACGATACGCCAGCCGCCGAACAGCGTGCCGATTGCGATCGTGCCGTAACACGCAAAGACGACCCACAGCGGCAACGGGTCATGCTCACCGATGGTGCCGCCCGTGATCAACAGCATCCAGATGATGCCCATGGTTTTCTGTGCGTCATTGCCGCCATGCCCGATGCTGTAGAGCGCCGCGGACACGAGCTGCAGCCGCCGGAACCAGCGATCGACACGGCGCGGCGTCGACCGTACCCACAGCCACGACACGGCGATCATTAATGTAACGCCGAGCACGAAACCGAGCGCGGGCGAGAGCACGATAGCAGCTGCGGTTTTTAGAAATCCGCTCGCGATCAGCGTATGCGCGCCCCCTTTGGCGACTGCCGCGCCGGCGAGCCCGCCGATCAGCGCATGCGAGGAACTCGATGGAATCCCGTAAAACCAGGTGATGATGTTCCACGTGATCGCGCCGACCAGCGCGCCGAAAATGACGTAGTGATCGACGATCTTGGGATCGATGATGCCCTTGCCGATCGTCGCCGCCACGGCGACCCCGAAGATCAAAAATGCGATGAAGTTGAAAAACGCCGCCCACGCGACCGCCCATTGCGGCCGCAGCACGCGCGTCGAGACGATGGTCGCGATCGCGTTGGCGGCGTCGTGAAAGCCGTTCATGAAGTCGAATGCCAGCGCGACCAGCACGAGCAGCACCAATACTTCGAAACTCATGCCTGCCGCCCCGCCGTGCGCACGTTTGCCGCCACGCCGCTCATGAGTTTTCGATCACGATGCCTTGGAGGATATTCGCCACATCTTCGCACCGGTCGGTGACCGTTTCGAGGTGCTCGTAAACGGTGCGCAGCTTGATCAACTCGCGCACGTCCGGCTCGTCGCGGAAAAGCCGCGCAATCGCCCCCCGCATTACATGGTCCGCCTCCGACTCGAGCCGGTCGATATCGTTGCAGATCGCCATGATCTGGGCGGCATTGTCCATGCTCGAGAGCAGCGCCACGGCAGCCTGCACTTTCTCGCAGCAGCCGACGCAGATGTCGGCGAGCTTTTTCGCTTCAGGCGTGGGATCGCGCACGTTATACAAAAACATCAGCTGCGCCGAATCCTCTATGAGGTCGAGGATGTCGTCCATCTTGCTGATCAGCTGGTGAATGTCTTCGCGATCGATCGGCGTGATGAACGTCTTGTGCACGAGCTCGATGGTGGTACGCGTGATTTTGTCGGCGCGTTTTTCGATCGATTCAATGTTGTAAGTGCGGCGCTCGAGGTCGTCGCGGTTCGTCATCAGCGCCGCAAGTTCGCGGCTGCCAAGCACGATCTGCTCGGCATGCTCGTTGAATAAATCGAAGAACTTGCCCTGGCGCGGCATGAGGCGTGCAAACATCTTTTACCCTTCATTTCAGTGACGGGCCGGTTCCCGGCTGGCGCGAACGCCAAGTCTAGCCGGTTTGGGACGCCGGCGTCATTTTCGTGCGGGGTATACTTGCAATTCTGTTTGCAAAATATGCATAAAGTTGCCGCTTACACGCGTGACTGTCGCCATCCCCCATCGCCGCTGGTTCGATTCGCTCCTCGCCTGGTACTTCGTCGCGATCTGGGGGTCGGGCTTTCTGGCGTCCAAGATCGGCATGCTGTATGCACCGCCATTCACGTTCCTGACCGCGCGCTTTTTGTTCGGCATTGCGTGCATGATCCCCATCGTGGTGATCATGCGTGCGCGGTGGCCCGCTTCGCGCAGGGAGTTCGGTCACGTGCTCGTCGCCGGTCTGCTGATGCACGCGATCCATCTCGGCGGCAGCCACTACACGCAATATCTCGGCGTCTCCGCCGGCATCACGGCCGTGCTCCTCACCGTGCAGCCGCTGCTCACCGCGCTCGTCGCGTCGCGCTGGCTGGGTGAGCAACTCTCGCGGCGGCAATGGCTCGGCATCGCGGTCGGGTTCGCCGGCGTGGTGCTCGTCGTGTGGCACAAGATAGACATCCGCGAAATGACGCTCGGCAGCCTGTGCGCGGTGATCGTCGCATTGCTCGCCGTCACCGCCGGCACGCTTTATCAGCGGGTATTTTGTCAGCACGTCGATTTGCGCACCGCTTCGCTCCTGCAGTTCATCGCGTCGGCCGCGGTGCTCGCGCCACTCGCGTGGTTCGTCGAGGGCTTCCGCATTACGTGGGCGTGGCCGCTTTTTGCAGCCATCGTGTTCCTGGTCATCTGTGCGTCGATACTGGCGGTCAGCGCATTGCATACGCTGATGCGGCACGGCGAAGCCACGCGCGTGACCAGCCTCTTTTACCTGACGCCGGTGTTTGCGGTGGTGCTCGAGTTTGCGCTCTTCGACGTCGTGCCGAGCTGGATGTCCATGCTCGGCATCGCAATTACGTGCGCGGGAGTTGCACTGGTGGCGTGGAAACGCGATCAGCCCGCACCGGAATAGTTAAGGAAGCTCTGAACAAGTCTGAATTCGTCATTCCGGCGAAAGCCGGAATCCAGAAATTTCAATCACCTGGGCACCGGCCTGCGCCGGTGTGACGAACTTAATCAGAGCTTCCTTAATAGAACCTATCCACAAAAAAACATTTATCAGCGGCCGATAGACTCCGGCAAAAACAAATACCAAAAGCTGCCACAGAGAACACAGAGAAATAAATAAGATCAAATTCACCGGTGTTATTGATTTTCTCTCTGTGACCTCTGTGATCTTGTGGCCAATTGCTTGTGAATTTATCTGCGTGGAATGGCGACCAGGCGCTCAATCGACTGTCGCGCCGGACTCCTTGACGACTTTCGCCCACTTCACGATGTCGTCATGCGCAATACGAGAAAACTGCGCCGGCGTCGTCGCCAACGGCACCGCGCCGAG
>JBKJMN010000227.1:0-11523 GCA_046596405.1 Burkholderiales bacterium | reverse complement strand
CGCAGTTGATGTCGTATGCCTTCCGCACTGCCGGTTGCATTACCCGAATACGCCGAACTGCATTGCGTCAGCAATTTCACTTTTCTGCGCGGTGCCTCGCGCCCTGAAGAGCTCGTCGAGCGCGCGGCGCAGCTCGGTTATGCAGCCCTCGCCATCACCGACGAATGCTCGCTCGCGGGCGTGGTGCGCGCGCATATCGCGGCCAAAGAAAACCAGCTGAAACTCATCATCGGCGCCGAGTTCCGGCTGGCCGACGGCCTGAAGCTCGTGTTGCTCGCTACGAATCGCGAATCCTACGGCGATTTGTCGCAACTGATCACCACGGCGCGGCGGCGCAGCGCGAAGGGCAGCTATCACCTCGACTGGGACGACGTCGACCGTGGTGCCGGCGCCTGCCTCGTGCTGTGGGTTCCGCAGCAACCGCCGGACCCTGCTGTCGCGCAGCGCATCGCCGCCCGGTTTGGCGGACAGGCGTGGATCGCGGCCGAGCTCCTGTGCGGCCCCGACGACCGCGCGCAGCTCGCGCGCCTGCGTGAATTGAGCCGCGCGTGCGGTCTGCCGCTCGTCGCCGCGGGTGATGTGCATATGCACGTGCGCTCGCGGCGACCGCTGCAGGACATGCTGACTGCCGCACGCTTGAATACCACGGTCGACGGGGCGAAGCACGCGCTTTATCCGAACGCCGAGCGCCACCTGCGCCTGCGTGTGCGCCTGGGGCAGATTTATCCGGACGAACTGCTGGCCGAAAGCGTGCGCATCGCCGCGCGCTGCGATTTCTCGCTCGCCAGCTTGCGCTACGAATATCCGGCAGAGCTGGTGCCCGCCGGCCACACGCCGGCTTCATGGCTGCGGCACCTGACCGAAGCAGGTCTGCGCGAGCGGTTTCCCGGCGGCACGTCCGCCAAGGTGGAGAAGCTGATAGAGCACGAGCTGGCGCTGATCGCCGAGCTGAAATACGAGCCCTTTTTTCTGACCGTTCACGACGTCGTGAGATTTGCGCGCAGCCGGAATATTCTGTGCCAGGGCCGCGGCTCCGCCGCGAACTCGGCGGTTTGCTATGCGCTTGGGATCACCGCGGTCGATCCCGCCCGCATGAGCGTTTTGTTCGAGCGTTTCGTTTCGCGCGAACGCGACGAGCCGCCGGATATCGATGTCGATTTCGAGCACCAGCGCCGCGAGGAAGTCATTCAGTATATCTACGATAAATACGGCCGCGACCGTGCCGCGCTCGCCGCGACGGTCATCCGCTATCGCGCGAAGAGCGCGCTGCGCGATGTCGGCAAAGCACTCGGCTTCGACCCCGGGCAACTCGACCGTCTCGCCAAATCGCTTGCGTGGTGGGACGACCGGCAGGCGCTGCCGCAGCGGCTCGCGGAAGCCGGTTTCGAGGCCGCCAGCCCGCAGATCGCGCGCCTGATTGCGCTCGTGGATGCGCTGGTCGGGTTTCCCCGCCATCTCTCTCAGCACGTGGGCGGCTTCGTGATCGCGCGCGGGCGCTTGCCGCGGCTGGTGCCGGTGGAAAATGCCGCGATGCCGGAACGCACCGTGATTCAATGGGACAAGGACGATCTCGAAGCGCTCGGATTGCTGAAGGTCGATGTGCTGGCGCTCGGCATGCTGTCCGCCATCCGCCGCGCGCTCGACATGATCAGCGCGCGGCGCGGCACGCGGCTCGACATGGCCGATATACCGGCCGAAGACCCCGTGGTTTACGCAATGATCCAGCAAGCCGATACGGTCGGCGTATTTCAGATCGAATCGCGCGCGCAAATGAGCATGCTGCCGCGTTTGAAGCCGGATAAATTCTACGATCTCGTGATCGAGGTCGCGATCGTGCGCCCGGGGCCGATCCAGGGTGGCATGGTGCATCCCTATCTGCGCCGCAAGCAGGGGCTCGAAGAAGAAAGCTATCCGAGCGAGGCTGTAAAGGAAGTGCTCGAGCGCACGCTCGGCGTGCCGATTTTCCAGGAGCAGGTCATGCAGCTCGCGGTCGTCGCCGCCGGCTTCACGCCGGGCGAGGCCGATCTGCTGCGGCGCTCGATGGCGGCATGGAAACGCAAGGGCGGGCTCGAGCATCTGCAGCAGCGGTTGATTTCGGGCATGCTCGCGAAAGGTTACAAGCGCGAATTTGCAGAGCGCATCTATAGTCAGATCCTCGGTTTCGGCGAATACGGTTTTCCCGAATCGCATTCCGTCAGCTTCGCGCTGCTCGCGTATGTTTCGGCGTGGCTTAAATGCCACGAACCGGCGGCGTTTCTCGCCGCGCTGCTCAACAGCCAGCCGATGGGTTTTTACGGGCCCTCGCAGCTCGTGCAGGACGCGCGCCATCACGGCGTCGAGGTGCGGCCGGTGGACGTCGCAGTGAGCGTCTGGGAATGCACGCTGGAACCGGATGCCAATGGCAAGCCGGCCGTGCGCCTGGGTTTCAGCCGCGTCATCGGCCTGGCGGAAAAAGCCGTCGCGCGGCTGACCGCGGCACGCGCGCAGCGCGCTTTCGATTCGGTCGCCGATCTCGCGCGGCGCGCGCGGCTCGATGCGCGCGATCTTAAATTGCTCGCGGGCGCTAATGCGCTGGCCGCGCTCGCCGGGCACCGGCGCATGGCGCGCTGGCTGATCGCCGGCATCGAGCCGACCACGCCTTTGCTCGAGTCCGCGCCTGCAATCGAACCCGTGCCCACACTGGCGGCGCCCGCCGAAGGCGAAAATCTGGTCTTCGACTACGCAAGCACCGGCCTTACCCTGGGCCGTCATCCGCTCGCGCTGCTGCGCGATCGTCTAAAGCGTCTGCGGCTTTCCACCGCTGCGGAGCTGCGCGGGTTTCCGCATGGCCGTCTCGCGCGCGCCGCCGGCATCGTGACCGGCCGTCAGCGTCCGGGTACCGCGTCGGGGGTCGTGTTCGTCACGCTCGAGGACGAAACCGGCAACATCAATGTCGTGGTGTGGAACAGCCTGGTCGAAAAACAGCGCCGCGAACTGCTGGGCTCGAGCCTGCTGGGGGTGTACGGCGTGCTGGAACGCCAGGGTGAAGTCGTGCATCTGATTGCGCAGCGGCTCGTCGATTACAGTGCTTTGCTGGGGCAGCTTGAAACCACCAGCCGCGATTTTCACTGAGCGCGGACGCGCCCGCTTGTGTGCCCGGCTAAAACCGGTACAGCGCGCTCACCGACCAGACGTTAACCGCCGACTGCCCGGTCGTGGAACCGTCGCCGACATTGTTGAAACGCTCTAACTCTGCGCGCAAGCCGATCGTTTTCGTCACATCGAACTTGACGCCGAAACCCAGCACCGGCTGCACCCGCGTCTCGTTGGCGTTGAACTGGGCCACACTGGCTTTCAGCCGCGTCACCGCCAGCCCGCCTTTGAACAGCAGCCCGAACCGGTTGACGATCGGGTAGGTGCCGACGGCCGCAACACTGATTGCAGAGGCATCCCACTTACCGGTTGCAGTCGACGCCGCGGGTGCCGTAATCGTGGTCACGCCTTTGAAGCTGCCCAAATAGTTATACCCGGCCTCGACCGCGACGAATTCGTTGAACTGATAGCCGCCGAACAATTTCCACGCCGTATCATGGCTCTCGATCAGCGTGCTGCTCGTGAGCCCATTGTTGGTGCGCAGCGCGGCATCGGTCTGCGCCGCCCAGCTGTTCGTCCTCTTGACGTCCGTCCTGCCGATGCCAACGCCGGTATACCAGGCGGGCTCGTCGGCAGCGTGGGCCAGCGGCATGCCGCCGAGCCCCGCAACGACCACCAGACAGCCCTGGACCAGCGATCTTTTTATATTCATTGGTGCGCCCTCCCCCGTTCTAAATTCGACTCGCCGCAACCGCGTGCAATGCGTGAGCAACCGGATTCGCCACCGCAAGTATAGCGCAGCCGCCGCCGCCGGAAAATGACGACAGGATAAACCGCGCGACATACAGCGGGACGACAAAAGTCGGGCACGTCACAAGCGATCTAAGCCGCCGTACGCGCGCGTGCGCCGGCGGTCGTCCGCGCCGCGCCCCGCTGCCGCGCGTGTATTTCCAGACGGTGGAAATGACCGTGCCTATCGTGATGCACGCGCACGATTTTCGCGCGGCGCCACGCCTGCAGATCGCGCTCGTCAACGCCGATATGGTCGGCATACACCTGGAGCGTGAGGTCGGCCAGCGGCCCGCGCCGCTCTTTGCCGCGAAACCGCATGAAATTGTACGTGGCCCACAAGAGCAGGGTGCCGCCCAGCACGGCCACGATGAGCGCGTACATCAACAGCGTCTCGATGATGCCTACGTAGTCCTTCAGCTCTATGACCTGGCGATAACCGAGGAAAACGCCGAACGCCCACGCGACAAACGTCACGGCCGGCAGCCACAGGTACAACCACAGATACCAGAATATGAATGTCATCGTGCCGTACAAGAGCCGGCGCGCGCCCGACACCAGATGAGGGCGGTCGATGATGAGTTCAGGCAATCTCATCATTTGACGAATCCCCGGTCGGGACTGACCCAGCGCGCGCGGCGGCCTTTCTCGCGCAGGAAGGTACGCGGCACCGCGACCACCGTCGTCGCGACGTTGATCAGCCAGAACGCCAGCGGGTACCAGATCATCCAGTATGTGTTGCGACCGAGTTGCGGGTCGTAACGGCGGTCAAGCCGCCCGCTGACGAAGAACTGCATGAGGCAGGTCGTGCCGATGACGACGCCCGCCCACGACGGGATCAGCGAGCCGACGCGCAGTTCCGGCGGCAGCGCGACCAGGAGCCCCAGCGCCCACAGCACGAACACCAGGAGCATGGTGTACGCCCAGAACACGCTTAACGCGTATTCGAGATAGACCGGCCACATGCGGCGCTTGCGCCAGAGCTTGAGGATGTGAAAGTTCTTGCGCAGCACCTGGGTGCCGCCCATCGCCCAGCGCAGGCGCTGCTTCCAAAGCCCGCGGATCGTTTCAGGCATCAGGATCCACACCAGCGCGTTGGGCTCGAAGCGCACGTCCCAGTGATTGACCTCAAGCTTCCAACTGATGTCGATGTCCTCGGTCATCATGTCGGAGCTCCAGTAACCCACCTGGTGCAGCGCGCTCTTACGGAACGCGCACAGCACGCCGGACACCGTGAAGAGCCGGCCGTATGTGCGCTGCGCGCGCTTGATCAGGCCGATGATCGAGGAGAATTCGCCGACTTGAATTTTGCCTAGCAGCGTGGAGCGGTTGCGGATGCGCGGATTGCCGGTGACCGCGGCGACGCGCGGGCCGGTCCCGAAGTGCAGCATTAGCCAGGTCACGGCGTGGTGATCGAGCAGCGCGTCGCCGTCGATGCAGACCAGAAATTCGCTGTCGGCCAGGAGCGCTGCCGTGTTCAGCGCGACCGCCTTGCCCTGGTTCCGGGCGAGGTGGATCACGCGCAGGCGCGCCGCGCTGGCCGCCATCTCGTCAAGAATCGCCGCGGTATCGTCCTTGCTGCCGTCGTTGACCGCGATCACCTCGAAGTCAGGGTATTGCTGTGCGAGCGCATAGTTCACCGTGTCGCGCGCGTGCGCGCCTTCGTTGAAGCACGGAATGATGATGCTCACGCGAGGATAGGCGGCGAGCGCGGGCGGCTGAGAGACCGAAGGCGTCGTACGGCGTTCGTAGCGGTAGTAGTAATACATGCCGCCGGCCATCCACACGTACGACATGAAGAGCGGATAGTAGAACGAGTAATCGATCAGGACCGCGGTGGCGTCTTTGAGGAACTGGATCATAGTGTCATTCCAGGACCGACCGCTGCGACAAAGCGGGCTGGATCTCGTCGAACGCCGGTTGGTTGCCCGCAAAATCATCGGGGTAGTAGCCGATGTGCCGCGCGCCGCGCAGCCTGAGTGCACGGACCTGCGCGGCGAGCACCGCGCCGGGCACGGGTCGGGCCCGCGCCCAGTCGCGCGCCTGCAGCTCGAATACAGTCTTGTCGAGCGCGCCCGGCACCGCGGCCACGCGGTCGAACAAGGTGTCAAGCCAGCGCTGCGGATCTTTCGCGCCTTCCATGTAAGGCATCGCCATCAGCGCCGTGTAGTCGTAGGCGCCAATAAAATCGGGCAGCGACTGCGCGAACCACGCCTGCGCTTCGGGCGTCATCACCGTTGCGGCGTACAGGTTGCGCGCGGTGCGGATGTCGGGCTGATACTGACGCACGACGTCGGCGAGCTCGAGCGAGAACGCGGTCAGCGCGGCGGTTTTGCGCTCGGCCCACACCTTCATCGCCGAGGGGTCAGCACGCAGCGCTTCTATCGATGCGGGCAGCCGCCAGTCGCGCGCGTAGACCTGCAGCGCGGCGGCGCTTGCATCCTCGAAGTCGCTGAGCGTGGCGTCGTCGTGAAACAGGAGGCCGGCGATGGGCGTGCTTTTGGCGAGATCGGCGTAAATCTCGCGGATGACCTGGCGGGCCGCGGGACTGAAAGGCGACAACCGCGGATAGCCCGGCCCGCCTGTCCCGGCGGTTACGACCCGCAGCGCAGACGCCGGATGCCCCGCCGGCATTTCGAACGCGAGCAGCGGCATCCACGCGTAGACGCCGACGCCGGCGCGGGTGCGCAACTGCCACGCGACGCGGTTGAAGAGGTCCGCGCGCATCGGCAGGTGCCGATTGGGAAAATACACCGCGTCCGCCGCGCCGTTGCCGTCGGGGTCCGCGAACGCCTGCAGATAGACCGTGTTGACGCCGAGCGCCTTGACGCGGTCGAGCAGGCGGCCGAGATTATGCTCCTGCTGCGCCGGGTCCGGATCGTAGATGTAATCGAGGTCGACGTGGATGACGCGCTGCATCGGCGGGCGCTGCGCGGGCGTAAGCAGGCCGACGAATTCACCGAGCGTGGAGATATAGCGTACGAGCGTACGGCGAATGCCGTCGAGCGGGCGCGCCGCGGGGTTCAAACCGTCCTGCAGGTTGAATGCGACCGTCATGCCCGTGTCGCGTGCAATCGCATTGGTATTTTTCGAATACGCGCCGTACGGCCACACGATGGCGCGCGGTTTTTTGCCCACGCGCTCGCCGATCACGCGCGCGCTGTGCTCGAGGTCCGCACGGATGCGCGCGGCATAGTCCGCATCGGTCTCGTAGCTGCGACTCGCCGGATCGTAGCGGCGGGTGGTCGCCGCGGGCTGGACGTTGTTCTGGGGGTTGGCGACAAGGCCCTTATGCAGGTCGTACGTATGCGAGGCGACCTCGACGAGCCCGGAATCGGCCATTTCCTTCAGTTCCGGCCAAGTGACGAAGTCGCCGCGCGTGCGCTGCACGCCGCCATAGTCGATAGCCGCGTCCGGCGCGGCTTCCATCCAACTGCCCACGACCGCGACAACCGCCGGATAGCGATAGAGTTTCAGCAGCGGGAATACGCGGGTGTAGACGCTGCGGTAGCCATCGTCGAAGGTCAGCAGAAACGCTTTGGCCGGCAGCGGCTTGCCGCCGCTGCGCGCGGCGATGATCTCGGCGAGGCTGACCGCTACATAACCGTGGCCGCGCAACCATGCGAGCTGGCGCTGAAATTCCTCGATGTCGACGGAATCCGGATCGAGATGCTCGCGCACGTCGGCGACGACGTCGTGGTAACTCAGCACAAGGTAATCGCCCTGGGCGGCACCGGCCGGGGCGGCCGCCGGCATCAGCAGCGCGCCAAGGCACATCAAGCGGAAAAAGAATAAAGACACGAAATGCATGTTCAGAACCGCCAGTTCATATTGATGTACGCGTATTCGCGCGACTCGGTGAGCCCGTTATACGGGTGCGCCGAACGGCCGATGCCGTAACGCAGGCTGAACCGCTCCTGCCAGTCCCATTGGTGCTCGTAGCGCACGCCGTAGGTCCGGCCGGCATCGAAACCGCTTTGCCAGTAGCGCCCCGCCGACAGCGCGAGCCGGTGCCGGAACGCGTTCGCATACTGGCGCCACACCAGCCATTCATTGAGCAACGTCAGATCGGCCGCGCGGTCGTTGACGGGGTTGAAATACGGCGCCGCGGGCAGGTCCGAATTGCGCGAAGCGTAGAGCCCGAGCGTCGCGTCGAGCTTGTAGTGCGGGCGCGCAACGAGGCGCTGGAAGTACGCGGCGCCGGCCTGCTGACGCCGGTTGTCGTCGGAAAAATTCTGCTGCCCGAGCGATGCGCTCAGCCGTGCCGATTCGTGAAAGCGGTACGTGAGCTCGCCGGCCACGGCGCGCGCGCGGATCCCCGCGGGTCGTGCCCGCAGCGGAATGTCGTCGGCGGAGCTGTCAGCACGCAGGCGCACCGACCACGCATCGTCCGCGCGCCACTCGATGCTGGCGGCCGCCGACGGATCCCGTCCGTCGTCGCGGCCGTGCGCGAGCTGGCCGGTCACAGTGAAGCGCGGGTCGCGGTATTCGAGTCCCGCGCCGATGCGCCGGCGGTAAGCGTGCGTGTCGCCGAAGTCGGCATACGATTCGAACGAGCGGGCGAAGAGCCGATAGTTGTAGTCGAGCGGCGCCGAGTAGAAGCGCGCTTCGAGCGCAAAATCCTGGTTGCCCAGCGTGCCGCCCGAGCCACGGCCGGCCATCGTGCTGACATCCAACTCGCGCATGCGGTGGATGTTCCAGTCGCGCTGCAGGCCCTGCACCGATTTGTCTTCGGGGTACAGCGCGGTCAGCGCGGCTGCTTCCTGTTCGGCATCGCGATAGCGCCGCAACGCGAGGCGGGTCTTCGCGAGCTCTATGCGCGCCGACGCGAACGCTGGATCTTCGTTAAGCAGTGTGCGCAGTTCGGTTTCGGCGCGCAGGTGCCAGCCGCGCGCGTTCATCCAGGCCGCGCGTGCCGCCCGCAGGTCGGAGTCGAACGGCGCCTGCCGGTGGAGTTCGTCGAGCAGCTGGCCGGCGGCGCCCTGCTCGTCGCCGTAACTCCTCGCCATCGCTTGCGCGACCCGCAGGCTCAGGTAGGTTTCATTGGGCCGCGGCGGCGTGTAGCTGATATCGTACTTCGGGGTCTGCAGCACTTTCTTGTCGACGAGCGCGTAGGCTTCGGCGAATTGTTCGGTCTCGATGTAGGCGTAGAAGAGACCCATGCCGGGATCGGCGGCGCCGGATTTTTCCTGGGCGAGCAGGTAAAGATCGCGCGCGCGCTGCGGCTGCTCGAGATAAAGATAAGCGTCGGCGGCGGCCGTAATCACGTACGGCGGAAGGTCCGGGTTTTCGGCGCTGATCGCTTCGAACAGGGCGACGGCTTCCGGCATGCGCACCCGTACGCGCAGCGCGAGCACGCGGTCGTAGCGCGCGCGCCGGATCGCGTCCGCGTTTTTATGTGGATCAGCCGCCAGTTCGGCGAGCAGCCAGGCGTTGTCGGCGATCGCGCGATCGATTTCGGCGAACCGCGCGGGACCGCTTTCGTGCTTGATCTGGACTTCCCCCCACCGGATCAGCATCGCGCCCAGATCGGCGGCGGACTGAGTCCACTCGGCGCTGCGCTCTGCCGGCGCGACGTCTTTGAGGATATCGAACGCGAGGCCCGCTGCTCCGGCGCGCGCGTAAGCAGCGGCCAGCTCGCGCCGCGCCTGTGCATTGCCGGGCTCCAGCGCGGAAATTTCGCGCAGCGCATCGGCCGCGCTCGCGTAGTCCTCGCGCGCCGTATAAATCCTTACTTGCGCGCGCCTCAGCTCAATCTGCTCTGCAGTCGATGCGGAGGCGAGGCGCTGCTGCAGCAGCACCAGCGCGGCGCCGGCTTGCCCCATCTCCGAGAGCGCCAGCGCGAGACCGATACAGGCGTCCACGTTGCGCGGTTCGCGCAGCAGCGCCGTGCGATACAGTTTTTCCGCGTCGGCCGGACGGCCGAGCGCGCGCATCGACGTCGCCACACTCGATAACGCGTAAGCGGGCGCGGATTGGCTGTCGATGCGCTCCGCCATCGTCAACGCCTCGGCGTGGCGGCCCGCCCAGCCCAGGATGACGATCAGATCGTAACGCGCGCGCAGATTAGCGGGCTCGCGTGCGAGCAGCTCCGTCAGGTAGGCGATCGCGGCGGCGGTCCGGCCGCTGCGGGCCTGCGTGATGATTTCGTCGTAGCGCGCGGCCGCGGTCTGGCCGAGCACGGGCCACGGCGACACCGCCATCAGCACGAAGAGCGCCAGCGCAACCGGCCTACGCACGGCGGGCAACCACGATGAGGAGAAATTAACGATATGCCTGGCCCCCGGCAGGCCTGCCCGCAGCCGCCGCCCGCGCAATGCGCGAAACCTGCGTCGCTGTCGCCACGTTCTGGCCACGGCTGAATATTGTCCGGGCGCGCGTCAACCGCATCGCACGATTCCTGTGCTCATAACTGCTCCCGTTGAATAATTTGTAGCCTGCAACTAACGTATGCGGCGCATTCATCGATGCGCGACAAGCAGGCGGCTAAAACTGCGGCGTGTCAGCGACGTGAATCGTTGAATTGAAGCATTCACGAACCTGCAGTTTCTTTCGCAAGTTCCGTGCCCGGGCACTTGGAGTGTGCTGACGGGGAAAAACGCGTGGAAGTGAGAACAATGCCACACTCGCGACGTATTTTTGCTCGAATTTTACGACAACGCGGTCGTGTGTTTACGAACGTAGGCGAGACATCGACACATGGATCGTTGAGAGCAGGTTGGGAGAGACCTCGGCACCGAACATTTCCTGCAAGTGGGTTGCGATCTCGCGATGGGTCATGCCGCGCGCGAAGAGCAAGTGAATGCGCTCATCGACGCCCGGAAAACGCCACGGTTGCTTCGGGATGAGTTGCGGCTCAAAACTGCCGCTGCGATCGCGCGGCACGGCAATCTCGACTTCATTGGATAAGCTGCTTGCGTAAGACCGATTTCATTTTCCTCGGCTGTACGCGCACCCTGGCAATCGGAGTTCCACGTCAGGTGAAGGTCAGCAATCGCCGCGGGTTGTCAATCAGGATCGCGCGAATTTCGTCCTCGCTGAAGTCGCGCCGCATCAGCGGCACCACGTTCTCGAAAATGTGGCCGTAGCCGTGGCCGCCGTATTCAATCAGCCGCGTCTTGTAGCAGATGTCGTGGGAGATCAGGATGCGGTCGATGCAGCCGCGGTCGGCAAGCTTGCGCAAGGTCTTCAAGCGCATGCCGTCGTTCGGCATATGCACTTCCGGTGCGCGCCAGTAGTAAGTAGTCTCCTGGCCGAAGAGATCGAATTCCAGCACGCAGCCGGTGTCAGCCAGCCGGTAGAGGCGCTCATCGTCGAAGATGGTGCGATCAAGGTGGCTCATGATGGTACGCGATGCATCGCCTCCTTCCGCGCGTATCATGTCCATGACTTCCTGCGGCTGGTCCGGATGGCGGCCCGGGTGCACGTTGAGCGCCGCGCCGGTCTCGCCCTGCGCGATGACAGCACCCCGCATCACGCGCTGCTCGAGTTCGGTCCATTGCGCCTGACAGCCGATCTCGCCGATGATGCCGGCGCGAACGCCAGTTCCCCACGCGCCCTCGAATACCTGCGCGATCATTTCCTGCGCGAAACGCTCGACGGTCTTCGACTGGTTTTCCGGCGCCTGGTAGTCCTCGACGTAGTAGCCGCAGCCGATGACGA
>JBKJMN010000062.1:0-4158 GCA_046596405.1 Burkholderiales bacterium | reverse complement strand
CATGCGCCGGATCGGCGCCGACGTCGCTGCGATAATGCCAGCAACGCTCGCACTTGCGTTGCGCGCTGGGACTGACCCTGATGCCGACGCCACTCCATGAGAGCGATGGGATCGCCGCCGGGTCGGCTCCATCATGCAACGTCGCGCGTGACGTGATCAGGACGAAACGCATATCATCGGCGAACGATTTCAACATCGCATGATTCTCGTCACTCGCGTACAAATCGACTTCGCCTGCGAGCGACGAACCGATTTTCCCGCCGACCCGCAGCTCCTCAAGCAGCTTCAGGACGTCGCCGCGCAAGCCGCGCAGCTTTTGCCAGCGCGCGCGCAGGTCCGCGGCATCGGCCGGCAATGGATGCTGGTACCAGGTTTGCTCGAAAACGCTGGTCTCGCTGCCATTGACGACTTCCCACACTTCGTTCGCGGTGAAAGACAGCACCGGCGCCATCAGCCGCACCAGGACCTGCGTCATGTGATAAAGCGCGTTCTGCGCCGAGCGCCGCGCTCGCGAATCGGCGCGCGCCGTGTACAGCCGGTCCTTCAGAATATCGAGATAAAACCCGCCGAGATCCTCCGAACAGAAGCTCTGCAGCTTCTGCGCGACAGCGTGAAACTCGTACTTGCCGTAATGGCCGGGCGATTGCGGAGAGTTCGATCCCGGTTCCGACGGCACCAGGGCGGCCTGCAAATCCCCCGTCATTACCCAAGCGTAACGATCTATCTCCAGCCATTCGCTGACGGGCAGCGCGTGCGTCTGGGGGTCGAAATCGGCGATATTCGCGAGCAGAAAGCGCAGCGTATTGCGAATGCGGCGGTACGCTTCGACCACGCGCTTGAGGATCTCGTCCGAGATCGACAATTCGCCGGCGTAATCGGTCTGCGCCACCCACAAGCGCAGAATATCCGCGCCCAGCGTATCGAACACTTTTTGCGGTGCGATCACGTTGCCGAGCGATTTCGACATTTTTCGCCCGCCGCCGTCGACCACAAAACCGTGGGTCAACAAAGCGCGGTACGGCGCCACGCCGTTGAGCATGCAGGACACCAGCAGCGAAGAATGAAACCAGCCGCGATGCTGGTCGGATCCTTCCAGATACAAGTCGGCCGGAAATTGCAGTTGCGCCGAGTGCGAGCCGCGCAATACCGTTTCGTGCGTCGAGCCCGAGTCGAACCATACATCCAGCGTATCCTTGATTTTCTCGTAAAGGTCGGCGTCAGCTCCGAGCAGCTCCTGCGGGTCGATCCGCTGCCATTCTTCGATGCCGCCCTGCTCGACCTTTTTCGCGACCGCCTCGATCAGCTCGAGCGTGCGCGGATGCAGCTCGCGCGTTTCCTTGCGGATGAAAAGCGGCATCGGCACGCCCCATTGGCGCTGTCGCGAGAGCGTCCAGTCCGGACGGTTGGCAATCATGCCGTGCAATCGGGCCTGACCCCAGGCCGGATAAAAAGCGGTCGCCTCGACTGCGGCCAGCGCGACTTGGCGCAACGCTACGGGCGGCTTGGTGCCTTGATAGCCGGGCACCTCGTCCATGCCGGCAAACCACTGCGTCGTTGCGCGGTAAATGATCGGCGACTTGTGTCGCCAGCAATGCATATAACTGTGCACAAACGGCACGGCGTGAAAAAGCGTGCCGCGCTCGCGCATCGTTTCGACGATTTGCGGATTCGCTTTCCAGATATTGAGGCCGCCGAACAGTTCCAATGACGGGGTATAGCGGCCATCGCCCTGAACGGGCGTGAGTATTTCTTCGTCCTGCATCCCGTACGCGCGGCACGAATTGAAGTCTTCGATGCCGTACGCCGGCGCGCTGTGAACGATCCCCGTGCCCTGCTCGAGCGTGACGTATTCGCCCAGATAAACCGGAGAAAGCCGATCATAGAACGGATGGCGAAACCGGATTTTCTCCAGTTGCCGGCCGGTGCACGTCGCGACGACGTCTCCCGTTAGCCCGTAGCGAGCGAGGCAGGCCACGCGCAAATCGCTTGCGAGTATCAACAGCCCGCGCTCCGTGCTCACCAGATCGTAATTGAAGTCGGGATGGACATTGAGCGCCTGATTGGCCGGTATCGTCCACGGCGTCGTGGTCCAGATCACGATCCAGCCGTGGGCGGCCGGCAGCCTGGCCAGACCGAATGCGGCGGCGACCTTCGCGGGTTCCGCGAACGCAAAACCGGCGTCGATCGCAATGTCTTTACGGTCCATGTACTCGACTTCGGCTTCAGCCAGCGCCGAGCCGCAATCGAAACACCAGTTCACCGGCTTTAACCCGCGATAGACGTAGCCTTTTTCGATCAGCTTGCCGAGCGCACGGATTTCGTCAGCCTCGTTCTTGAAATCCATCGTCTTGTATGGATTGTCCCATTCACCGAGGACGCCGAGCCGGATGAAATCCTTTTTCTGGCGCTCAATCTGAGCGGTCGCATACGCGCGCGATTTGCGCTGCACTTCTTCGACGGATAGCGTCTTGCCGAATTCCTTTTCGATCTGCACCTCGATGGGCATGCCGTGGCAGTCCCAGCCCGGCACATAGGGCGCATCGAAACCCGACAGCGACTTCGACTTGACGATTATGTCCTTCAGGATCTTGTTAACCGCATGCCCGATGTGAATGTCGCCATTCGCATACGGCGGCCCATCGTGCAGGATAAATTTCGGCCGCCCGCGGCTCGCCGCGCGGATGCGCTCGTAGAGCTTGCGTTCGTGCCACGCCTTGAGCATTAGCGGCTCGCGCTTGGCGAGATCGCCGCGCATCGGAAACGGCGTGTCGGGCAGGTTCAGGGTTTTTTTGTAATCAGCCATTTTGTGCCCGGGGGTTGCGTGCCAGCGCGGCGAAGTATTCGCGCGTATTTGCCACATCGTTCGCGATCGCGCCCTTCAGCATCTCGACGTCCGCATATTTTTCCTCGTCACGCAGTTTGTGCAGGAAATCAACCTGCACATGCGCGCCGTAAATGTCACGCGCGAAATCGAGCAAATGCACTTCGAGGCAGGGCCGCGGGATGTTCGTGATCGTCGGCCGCACGCCCAGACTCGCCGCCCCCCGCAAAGGAGCTGCGTTTAGTCCGTGCACTTCGACGGCGAAAATGCCGGAGAGCGCCGGACGATTGCGTTTCATCAGCACGTTCGCCGTCGGGAAACCGAGTTTGCGGCCAATCCGGTCGCCGCTCACGACGCGCCCGCTGATGCTGTAGGGGCGGCCGAGCAAGCGCTGGGCTCGCCGCATGTCGCCCGCGGCCAGCGCTTCGCGCACCTCGGTGCTCGATACGCGCACCCCATCCGCCATCACGCTGGGCATGGAGTGCACGTCAAACGCATACCGGCTCGCCGCCTGTTTCAACATCGCAAGATCGCCGCCGCGGCGTGCGCCGAAGCGAAAGTCATCACCGACTAAGATCCAGCGCGCGGCAAGTCCGCGATGGAGGATGCGCTCGATAAAATCCTCCGGCGGGGTTTTCGCGAATTCGAAATTGAAGCGGTGCACGTATGCGCGCTCGACGCCGAAACGCTTGAGCAGTTCGAGCTTCTCGCGCAACGAAGTCAGACGCGTCGGGGCTTGATCCGGCGCGAAGAATTCGCGCGGATGCGGCTCGAAAGTCATCACGCACGCGGGCATGCCGAGTCGCCGCGCCGCGTCGGACAGACGCGTGAGCATCGCTTGATGCCCGAGATGGACGCCGTCAAAATTGCCGATAGTCAGGGCAACCGGGCCTGAAGCGGCGGCCGGAAGGGTGCGGAAAACGCGCATTTGACGTCAGAACTCAAGCTAAAATCTTGAATTCTAGCGTGTTTTACCTTGTGCGGTCTAGGCTCAGAACGAGGCGGCGAGCGCTTCCCGCACTGCGACATGATCGACTTCAGCGGGTTGCGTCGAGGTGGCGCGCTGAAATACGCGCCCTATCATCAGCAATGCCGGTCCGCCGTGCGTCATGCGCTCAGTGACGAACTGCAAGGCGCCGAGCGTGGTGGCGGTCGTCGCCATGCCGGGCAACGATGCATTTTCGACGATGACCACCGGCAGATCGGCGGCCAAACCGTTGGCAATGAGCGCCGCTGCAATCGCCGCTGCCTGCCCCGCCGCCATATACATGACAGCGCTGTCGGCGCCGCAAACGCTCGCCACCCAATCGCTTGCGTCTTCACCGGCGCCAACGCGC
>JBKJMN010000408.1:0-11942 GCA_046596405.1 Burkholderiales bacterium | reverse complement strand
GGCAGATCACGGCGCCCGGTTTCGAAGCCGAGGAGTTGCGCGGATTCTCGCGCACCGTCGCCGAGATCGAATGGCTGCTCGTCATCCTGGTCATGCTGTATCAGGTCGTGCAGGGTCGCGGCGACGAATCGAACGCCCAGATCTATTTCGGCCTGATCCTCTATTCGGCGTTCGTCATCGGCTTTCGCTATTTCAACGTGTCCCGCTCGGAGTCGCGCTGGAAGCTCGCGATCGAGACCTGGGTGATGATCGTTTTCATTACCTGGATCATCTACCATACCGGCCGGCTCGAAAGCCCGCTTACCAATCTTTACCTGCTCACGATCATCACGTCGGCGCTGACGCTCGGCAAGCTGATCACGCTGCTCGAAATGGCGCTGATCGCCGCGTGCTACATTTTCATCGGCTACTCGGCCACCGACGATTCCCTGTTCTGGATCACCAATGCGGGCGATTTCATGACCCAGCTGGCGCCCATGCTGCTCGTCGCCTATATCACAACCATGCTGTCCGCCGACATACGTACCGCGCTGACGCGCATCAAGATCATTTCCGATACCGACGAGCTGACCGGCATTTACAACGTGCGCGCATTCACTTCGCTCGCCGACCGCATGCATAAGCAATCGATCCGCTACAGCCACGCTTATAGCATCATCATGGTCGATTCCGACAACCTGAAATCGGTCAACGACGCGTACGGCCATGAAGCGGGCAACCGCCTCCTCAAATTGACGGTCACCTGCATCCAGCAGGGGCTGCGCGAAACGGATGTGTTCGCGCGCTACGGCGGCGACGAATTCGTGCTGCTGCTGCCACAAACCAGGGCCGACGGCGCCTTCGAAGTCGCCGAGCGTATTCGCAAGGCCATCGCCGGCACGCCGCTCGATACGCACGGCAAGGACGTGACCACGACCGTCAGCATCGGCATCGCATCGTTTCCAGGTAATGGCGCCGAGCTCGCCGTCGTCATGAACCGCGCCGACCAGGCCTTGTACAGCAGCAAGAAACGCGGGCGCAACCGCTGCACGGTCAGCGGCGACCCGGAACCGGCGGCCTAGCCATCCCGCGCAAGGGCCGGAAATACGCGGTGTTGTCGTAATATTCCTCGCGCTCGTTGTCGCCGTACCAGCCGGGAATACCCAGCAGCGGCACCGGTGCCAGTTCGCGTGTCGCGACCAAGCGCGCTGAATCGGCGATGCACGCCGCCAGCCGCGAGTCCAGGTCGTCCAGTTGACGAGCCAGCGGCAAGGCAAAGAACTCCTGCGGCATTTCGAACAGCACACCCCTGCCCGTGATGCCCGCAAACGGCTGCAGCGCCTTTTCGTAGAGCGCGTGGCCGAACAGATAAAACCGCATGTGTGCGTCGACGCGCGCACGCTGCCGCCAGAACAGCTCTTTCCATTCGTGCCCGGTCAGCAATGAACCCAGCACCGGATCGGCGGTGACGACTATCACGCCGCCTTCGTCAAACAGCGTCAAAGCATCCTGCGCTGCGCCGCGATTCTGCGCGCCGGACGCGCGCTGACGCTCGAGCTCATGGAAATGGCGCGCGTTAAGCGCCGCCTTGGCGCGCGGAAATGTCAGCCACACGAGCGCGTTGCAGAGGTCGTGCCAGTTGCGGTGGCGGAACTGCACTTCGCCGCGCAGAAAAATACGCGGCTCGAACCCGTCTTCGAATGCCGCCTGGCGCAGCGGCTGCTCGACGAATTGCAGCGGTCGGCCCGCGCTATTGGTGACAGCCCGGCCCGCTGCGATGAGCCGGTTCAAGTCCGTACACCCGGGCCAGTCGGGCAAATGCAGCTCGCCTGCGGCCGCACGCAGCGGCTCGAACATCGGCGAACGCGCCGTAAACTGCGGGTACCAGGCCAAGGACATCGGTCGCAAACACAGATGGAAGGCGTGAATGGTAATATTACGCGCAAAATAAATCTGCCTTTCTTTCCTTCCCGCGCTCTCATGCAGAGTGCCGGAGCAAATCCTTGCCGTGAAAATTATTGAAAAATGCCTGAAAAAATAGATTGTGCGGTCATAGGCGCGGGAGTGATCGGCCTGTCGATCGCGCGCACGCTGGCGCTGGCCGGCCGCGAAGTCGTCATACTCGAAGCCGAAAGCGCGTTCGGCACGCATACCAGCGCGCGCAATTCCGAAGTCATCCATGCCGGAATCTATTACCCGACCGGCTCGCTGAAAGCGCGCCTGTGCGTGGCCGGCCGCAAAGCCCTTTACCAATATTGCAGTGAGCGCGGCGTCAACCACCGGCGCATCGGCAAAGTCATCGTCGCCACCGAGGAAACCCAGCTTGAGGGGCTGAAAAAATACCAGCAGCAGGCCGAGATCAACGGCGTCGACGATCTGCGCATGCTCTCCCGCGACGAACTGGCCGAACTCGAGCCCGCAGTCGTCAGCGTCGCCGGCTTTCTTTCGCCGTCGACCGGCATCATCGACAGCCACGGGCTGATGCTTGCGTATCTGGGCGACGCCGAAAACCATGGCGCGTCGCTCGTGTTAAACAGCCCCGTCACCGGCGGCGCTGTGACCGATGACGGCATATTGCTGGACGTCGGCGGCGCCGAGCCGATGCAGATCCTGTGCAACACCGTCGTCAATTCCGCCGGCCACGGCGCGCCGACAGTGTCGCGCGCGATCAAGGGCATTCCGGCGGTGACCATCCCGCAGAATTTCTATGCCATCGGCCACTATTACACGCTGACCGGCAAAACGCCTTTTAACCATCTCGTCTACCCGGTCGCGCGCCAGGACTGGCTGGGCGTACACGTGACCATCGATCTGGGCGGCCGCTGCAAGTTCGGTCCCGATTTCTCCTGGCGCGACAGACTCGATTATCATTTCGACGAAAGCCGCGAAGCGCGTTTCTACGAAGCGATCCGGCGCTACTATCCGGGCCTCAAGGATGGCGCGCTGCAGCCGGGCTACACCGGCATGCGCCCGCGCATCACCGGCCAAGGCAAGGAAGCGGTCGATTTTGTGATTCAGGACCATTCCGTACACGGCATACCCGGCATGGTCAATCTGTATGGCATGGAATCGCCGGGACTGACGTCATCGCTCGCGATCGGCGCGTATGTGGGAGAGCTGGTGGCGAAGGATAAAGGCTAGAGGGAACCATGCCGCGCTCCCCGGTCGGTCTTGTTCGCGCAGTCGGCA
Organism: Burkholderiales bacterium; assembly: GCA_046596405.1. GTDB lineage: Bacteria > Pseudomonadota > Gammaproteobacteria > Burkholderiales > SG8-41 > PALSA-1004. The sequence continues at coordinate 8,774 of JBKJMN010000408.1, read as the reverse complement.
CTTTGGCAGCCGTCCTCACGCTCGCCGCAGTCTGCGCTAATGCGCCCGCGCAATGGACCCCGACCCGGCCGGTGCGCCTGATCGTGCCGTTTCCGCCGGGCGGCGCGGTCGACGTGATCGGGCGCATCGTGGCCTCACGCCTGCCGGAGCGACTCGGCCAGCAGGTGGTCGTCGACAACCGCGGCGGCGCGAACGCGATCATCGGCACCGACCTCGCGGCCAAGGCGGCGCCCGACGGCCACACGCTGCTGATCGTGCCTGCCGGACATGCGATGACGCCGTCGGTCATGCGCCAACTGCCCTACGACACGCTGCGGGATTTCGCGGCCGTTGGTTTGATCGGCAACGGCGCATACGTGCTGGTCGTGAATCCGGCGGTCCCGGCCCGGACCATCGGCGAATTCATCGCGCTGGCCAAGGCGCGTCCCGGCCGGATCAACTATGCGTATACCGGCTACGGCAATGCCACGCATCTGGCGGGCGAGCTCTTCAAGGTGCTCGCCGGCATCGATATGGTAGGCATCGTGTACAAGGGCGGCGGACCGGCCTTGATCGACGTGATCGGCGGGCAGGTGCAGGCTTTTTTCGCGGGTGTTGCATCCAGTGGCGCGCAGATCAGGGCCGGCAAGCTGCGCGCGCTCGGCGTGACCACGACGCGACGTACGGCGGCGCTGCCCGACGTGCCGACTATCGTTGAAGCGGGCGTGCCCGGCTTCGAAGTCGACGGCTGGTACGGTTTTCTCGCGCCGCGGGCAACGCCCGCCGCCGCCATCCGACGCTACAACGCCGAGCTCGCGGTGCTGCTGGCCGTGGATGAGATGAAGGAGCGCCTGCTCGCGGCCGGCATCGATGCGCAGGCGGTTAGCCCCGGCGAATTTCACGCCCGCATCGCACGCGACATCACGCGCTGGTCGGAAGTCGTGAAGATAGCGCGCATCGCCCCTGAGTGACTGGCGAGCGGGCGGCGAGATAAACGCGCCCGCCCGGGCTGGTCCGGAGTCAATCCCTTGTAGCGGCCGCTCGCTCCAGAAACGCGCCGACCGCGGCAACCCAGTCGTCGCGCGCATACAAAAAGCCGTCGTTGTGTCCGCCCGCGAGCACGAGCAACGCCTTGGGCTCGCGCGCAGCGGCGAACAGCGCTTCACCGTGCGTGAAAGGAACCACCTCGTCCGCGCGGCTGTGGGCGATTAGCACCGGCACGGCAATTTTTCCGATGCGCTCCAGATTGTCATACTTCACGCGCGCGAGCAGGCGCACGGGCAGCCACGGGTAAAGCTGCGCACCGAGATCCGGTACCGACGTGAACGTCGACGCGAGGACCAGTGCGCGCGGCGGATATTTAAGCGCGAGCCACGTCGCGACCCCGCCGCCCAGCGATTCGCCGACAATGACGATCTCGCGCGCCCGCACTTTGCGCGCTTCGGTCAAATGCTGCCACGCCGCTTCCGCATCGCGATAAGTGCCCTCTTCACCGGGATTGCCGCCGCTTTTTCCATAACCGCGGTAATCGAACAACAGCACCGAGTAGCCGAGGCGGTTGAACATCGTCAGATAACCGAGCCTGTGAGAGATGTTTCCCGCATTGCCGTGCATCAGCAGTACTGTGCCGCGCGCCCCCTTCGCCGGCACCCACCAGCCGTGCAGTTTGATGCCGTCCGCAGGATGTAAAACCACGTCTTCGTAATCCAGGCCGGCCGCGCGCGGCGTGGTCGCGTGCTCGCGCTCGACCTGCGGAAAATACACGAGCCGCGGCTGGAACAGGAAGACGAGCAGCAGGACCGCCGCGTAGGCCACCGCCGCCGCCATCAGTAAATTGAGTATCACGCGCATCGCTCGAAAATATACCGCTGCCTCGGAGAGCCCGAGTCTAATCCAGTTCGAGCGGCGCTTCGTCCATCGCCGAACATTGTTCGCGCAACGCGAGAATCTGGTCCTGCCAGTAGCGCTGCGTATTGAACCACGGGAAATTCACTGGAAACGCGGGGTCATCCCAGCGGTTGGCAAGCCAGCCGGAATAATGAATCATGCGCAGCGTACGCAGTGCCTCTACCAGCACGAGTTCCGCCGGATTGAATTCGCAGAACTCGCGATACCCACCGATCACATGGGCGAGCTGCACGCTCATGGCGGCGGCGTTTCCCGACAACAGCATCCACAGGTCCTGTATCGCCGGCCCGCTGCGGCAATCATCGAGATCGACGAAATGCGGGCCTGCCGCGGCCGCGTGCCGGCTCCACAGAATATTGCCCGCGTGACAGTCCCCGTGCAGACGGATGTCGCGCACCGTCCCTGCCCGCTCGTAACACAGCTCGACGCGGTCGAGCGCGTCATGCACGACGGCTTCATACGCATCCGCGAGGTCCTCCGGCACAAACCCGTTTTCGATAACGAATCGCGCCGGCTCGTCGCCGAAACTCTCGATATCGATGCGCGGCCGGTGGCGGAACGGTTTCAGCGCGCCGACTGCGTGGATGCGACCTAGAAAGCGCCCTATCCAGCGCAGCGTGTCGGGGTCATCGAGTTCCGGCGCGCGGCCGGCCTGTTGCGGAAACAACGCGAAACGAAAACCGCCGCATTCATGCAGGGTCACGCCTTTCGAATCGGCCAGCGGCGCTACCACCGGGATTTCGCGCGCCGCGAGTTCCCGCGCGTACGCGTGCTCTTCGAGGATCGTGTCGTCGCTCCAGCGCTGCGGCCGGTAAAATTTGGCGATCAGAATCCTGCCGTCGTCGAGCCACACCTGGTACACGCGGTTTTCGTAGCTGTTCAGCGGATACTGCCGGCCGTCGCAGCGATAGCCGCAGCTCTCGACGGCGTCCAGTATCAGATCGGGAGTGAGACTTTCATAGGGCCGCGCGGACATGGCTTTCGAACATACCACATCCGCGCGCGTCGATTATCGGTCACAGCTCCGCATGCAGACGCAGCCCGAAGAAATTCGCCGGCCCGCGATCGGCGTTGTAGCCGGGGTTGCGGATATGCTGATAGTCGAAGGCGAACCACAGATTGCGCGCCGCCTTGAAGCTGTAGTACATCTCGAAGATCTGCTCGCTGCGGTAATTGAGGCGCCCATCGCCAAGAAAGAATCCCTGGCCGCCGCGCGCAAGGTAATCGCGATGCGAAGGTGAAAGCCCGTTCGCCACCACGGCGACGCCGACTTCGTCGTCGGCGCGCCGCCAGCGCGTCCCCTTGAAGACGGCACCGACTGCGAGTGAGCGGTCGATCTCGGTATACGCATACGCCTCGGTCCTGCCGTCGCTCGCGCTCGCGCGCGCGAACAACCCGGTATCGCGCGTCAGATCATGCTCGATGTTGATGCCCCCGCCCACCTTGGCCTGAGCCGTGCGCACAGTCGCAACGTCGGGGGCGCCGCCGGCCGACGCGGACAATGCCACGGCGTCCCTGAAGCTGCCCATCGGGGCCTGATTGCGGAATGCAAGCACGCGTACGCGCCCGCTTTGGCCGCCGAGCTGGTAGCCATGCTCGGCCTCGATTGAGTCTCCGTAGCTCGAAAAGATCCGCGAGTTAAGCGGCAATCCGTTCGATTCCTTGGGCATCATGAACCGGCCCGCGCGCAAGGCCCAATCCGGGGTGATGTATTCGAGGGCGGCGCCCGAGGTGTAACCACGCGAATCCGCGGGAAAGTCCCACGCGCCGTGCGCTACCAGCGCCCAGTTGAGAAACCCGCGGCGTGCATCGCGGGTGTATTTGTTGCGATCGAATATATCCAACGCGGAGACGTTCCCCAACGTGAGCACGGCACGCCTCGCGTCTACCGCCCCGGCAAGCTGATTCTGCTCCGACGCGAGGGTTTCGCGATCGCCACCGAAGCCCCACGTCTGACGCAGAAATGCACGCGCCCGATAAAACGTCGGGTCGGCGCCCGAGGTTCGCGCCATTTCGCCGTTGGTGAATCCCCCGAGCCCCTTTAGCTCGGAAATCGGCACGCCGAGCGCCATCTCCGGATTCAAATACAACTCGCCGCCCGTCCACAATCGCACACCCGCAAACAGCGTCGCCGTGATAGAGCGGCTGTTCTCGCGGTTGGTCAAGAGGCTGTTGGCGCCGGTGTATGGCGCGGAGAAGCCGGGTTTATGCTGAACTATACCGGTCGCCTGAAACTTGAGCTGCCACGCTTCGGGCGCGTCGTCGGCCGCCGATGACGTCGCCGCTCCAGCGGACAACACCAGTGTGATCAACCATCCGGCACAACCACGATGACGAAATTTCATGAGATTCACGCAGCGCTAAGGCACGCATTTTAACTCCGGATGCACGGCGCTACTTTAAAATTTAGTTACACTATGACCCTGTCTAATCATTTGACCTACACTTCACCATGCTCACCGGATTCATTCCCGCCAACGGCGCGCTCGAGAAAATCGTCGTCAACCAGTATTCCGATCTCAGGCCGGCCATGCTCTGGCTCGATTTGCTGGATCCGACCGTATGTTGCACCAGAAACTAACAGGATACGGCTCATGCTGATCAGCTGCGTTGCGTACGAAGACGGCAAAAAACTCGCCAATATCGCCAAGGAAGACATTGGAGAGTATGTCAGCCGGCCGGAATGTTTTGTCTGGGTCGCGCTATATGAGCCCGCTGCCGCGGAGCTCGCTGAAATGCAGAGGGAATTCGGCCTGCATGAACTCGCGGTGGAAGATGCGCAACACGGTCATCAGCGCCCTAAGATCGAAGAATATGGCGATTCGCTATTCGCCGTGCTGCACACGGTCGAAATAATCGACCATGAACTGCAAATCGGCGAGGTCGATGTCTTTGTCGGCCGCAACTATGTGTTATCCGTTCGTAACCGTACCCAACAGGGGTTCAAGAACGTGCGCGAACGCTGTGAGCGCGAGCCCGAACTGCTCAAGCAGGGCTCGAGTTTTGTGCTGTACGCGCTTATGGACACCGTAGTCGACCGCTATTTCCCCGTCCTCGACGCGCTCGAAATCGAACTCGAAAAAGTCGAAGAAAAAATGTTCTCCGCCGTTACCGACGGCCGTTTCAACATCGAAGCGCTGTATCAGCTCAAACAGAAGCTCATGACGCTCAAGCACGCCGTCGGGCCGCTGCTTGAGGCGACCGGCAAGCTGTGGGGCGGCCGCGTACCTCAGCTTTGCGCCGGGACCCAGGAATATTTTCGCGATGTCTACGATCATCTGTTCCGAATCAATCAGTCAATCGACAGCCTTCGTGACATGGTGGTCACCGCGGTGTCGGTTAACCTGTCGCTGACAGCCGTACAGGAAAACGAGACCACCAAACGCCTCGCCGCGTATGCCGCGCTGATTGCGGTTCCCACCATGATCGTAGGCGTTTACGGCATGAATTTCGAGCATATGCCCGAGCTCAAGTGGGTTTACGGATACCCGGTGACGGTCGCCGGAATGGTCGTCATCGACGTTTATTTGTATTTCCGGTTTCGCCGGTCCGGGTGGCTCTAGAGACTGCGAGCAGAGAAAGCGTAAAAGCAATCCCAAATATGCCGCAATCCCGGCGCGTCAATGCCGCGACGGCGCAACGCCCGCCACCTGATTTTCACCCGTCTGCGCGAACCAGACCTGGCCCTGCGCGTTGAGGGCCGGCAGCAGCGTCGGCGAGTACTGGAAGTGCGTGACGCGGCAAGCTGTCAGCAGTTCGGCGACGGATTCCAGCAGCCCAGCCAGATCGTCGAGCGGATGCAGCGGCCAGCGGAATCCTTCGCGCTGCGATTCGTCGAACGGCGAGCTCAGGCTGATCCGGATATCGCCATCGTCATGCGCGCTGATGACGGCGACCGGATCGCCGGTCGCGCCGCGAAAACGCCGCACGGCGTTGCTCGCGAACAGGTTGAATGCCGCGTCGAGCTGCGCATAGCGTCCGGCATGCGCGGCGCGCAGCAAGTCGAGCGGCGGCCGCGCGAGCGGCAGAACTTCGACACCCGGCTGCGCGAATTGCGCCGCCAGCGCGCGCGTGAGTGGCATGCCCCAGGTGCCGATGTTCGACGCGGTCTCGACGAACGACGGCTCAGCCGCCGGCGCGATGCCGGCGCCGACCAGGAACCGCAAATGGACTTCCTCGCCCGGCTTGCCGATGACGATCGGTGACGGCGGCAATTCGCGCCGAGGTGCGCCGATATCACGAGTCCACGCACAAACCTCGGATGGCATTACGGTGTCGATCGTTTCCAGCGCGCACAAAGCGTTGCCGAGCCCGAAATTGCGCGTCGGCCCGAGCGCGCCATGCTGCTCGAACAGCGCGGTGACCGCGGCAATGTCGGGAACAACGCCGGGCAATGTCGCCGGCCGGCTGCTGCCGGTAACGATCACCAGCGGCAAGGCGAATATCCGCGCGACGATGGTGGAATCCATTGGGGCCGCCCCCGATTGATGCGCGGCCTCGCATATGACCTGCCAAATTCCTGCGTAAGCCGCCGGCGACGGCGCGGCGCGCAATGCGCTCATGACCCGCGCGTCATCACCGTTCGCAAGCATCGCCGTCAAGCGGTCGCGTAAGTCCACAGTTGGCGGTTCCGACTCGGCAGCGGTCGTGCTCTCCGCAAAATGTCGCGGATCCGGTATCTGCAGCGCCATCTAATCGAGGCGAATGCCGAGTTGCTTGATGAGCTGGTCCCACTTCGCGATATCGGCCTTGATCTCGGCCGCGAACTGCGGCGGCGAAGTCGGCGCGAACTCAACGCCGAGGTTGCCGATACGTTCTTTCACGTCGGGCAGCTGCAGCGCGCGATTGAGTTCGGCATTGACGCGCACCACGATGTCGGGCGGCGTGCCGGCGGGCGCGATGAATCCCTGCCATTGCGCGGCTTCGTAGCCCGGCAGGCCCGCCGACTCCGCAAGCGTGGGAATTTCAGGCGCGACGCCGGCGCGTTTCGCGCTCGTCACCGCCAGCGCCTTCAACCGGCCGGCGCGCACGTGCGGCAGGGCCGCCGCGAGTATCGGCAGATTCATCATTACCTGCCCGCCCATCACGTCGGTGAGCGCCTGCGCGGTATTCTTGTAAGGAATTTCGACGATATCGACTTTCGCCATCGCTTTGAAATACTCGACGAACAGATGACTCGGCGCACCTTTGCCGGACGACGAGTAATCGAGCTTGCCGGGCTGCGCCTTTGCCAGCCTGATCAAGGCCTTCACGTCGTTGACCGGCAAGGTTGGATGAACGACGAGTATGCTGGGAATAAAGCCGATGCGGCCGATGGGCGCGAAGTCTTTTAGCGCGTCATATGGCGGCTTCGCATAAAGGCTGGGCGCGACCGCCCACGACGTCGAGCCGAGCAGCAGCGTATAACCATCCGGCGCGGCCTTGGCCACGAGCTGCGAGCCTATCACCCCGCCCGCGCCCTCGCGGTTTTCCACGACGATCTGCTGGCCCCATGTTTCGGTAAATTTGGGCCCCAGCGTGCGCGCGAATACATCGCTGCCGCTGCCCGCGGAAAACGGCACGATGATGCGGATGGGTTTGGTGGGAAAACTTTGCGCGGACACACCGCTGCCGAGCAATAACGCACCCACGGAGAAAACGCACAGGATGAAGGCGGAAGGATGAAGGATGAATGAAAGCAAAAACCGGTTAGTCTGCATATTGAATACTCCCATTGCTGTTGAACTTCCTTTCATCCTTCATCCTTCATCCCTAATCAACTCTCGCGCCCGACGCCTTCACGACTTTCTCCCATTTAGCGAGATCGCGTTTGATCAGCGCCGCGAAATCGTCCGGCGTGCCGCCCGCGGGCTCCGCGCCCTGGGCGCCGAGCAGATCGCGCAGCGCGGCAGTCTTCAGTGCCGCGTTGAGATCGGCGTTGATGCGCGCGATGAAGGGTTTTGGCGTGCCTTTCGGCGCGACGATGCCGAACCAGTTAATCACTTCGTAGCCGGGCACCGTTTCTGCGATCGTCGGCAAATCCGGCATCGCAGCCGCGCGTTTAGGCCCTGTCACCGCGAGTCCGCGCAGCTTGCCCGCTTTGACCTGCGGAATCAGCGGCACCGCGCTCGCGATCGTCGCGCTCAAGTGACCGCCGATCAATTCGGCGAACATCGGCCCCGTGCCTTTGTAGGGGATATGCACCATGTCCACGCCCGCCATCGACTTGAACAATTCCATCGCGAGATGGCTTGACGAGCCGCTGCCGCCGGAGCCGTAGTTGAGCTGGCCCGGTTTTGATTGGGCGAGCGCGATGAACTCCTTGACCGATTTGGCCGGCACGCTCACGTTCGTCGCCAGCAATAACGGAGCGGCAACGAACTGCACGACGGCGTCGAAATCCTTGATCGGATCGTAATCGACTTTCTTGTACAGGAACGGATTAATCACGTGCGGGATGGACGCGAACAGCAGCGTGTAGCCGTCGGCAACCGAGTGCGCGGCGATCTCCGTCGCCACCAGTCCACCCGCGCCGCCGCGGTTATCGACGACGACCTGTTCTTTCAATGCGACCGAGAGCGGCTGCGCCGCCATGCGCGCCAGAATATCGCCCGCGCCGCCGGGCGGAAAACCGACGATGAGGCGAACCGGCTTGTCGGGATATTTTTGCGCGGTCGCCGTACCCATGCAAAACACCATCAGGACCAGCGCCGCGCAATACCGCGCCAAACGCTGCAGTGCCGTTAGTTTTTCCGCCTCACCCCTCACGCCTCTCTCCTCACGATTTTCATTCAGGCTTGGCCCCCGACACGGTCACCGCCTTGCCCCACTTCGCCACTTCGGACTTGAAAAACGCCGCGAACTGCTCAGGCGTATCACCGACGAATTCCGCGCCCTCCGACGCTATG
>JBKJMN010000400.1:0-13384 GCA_046596405.1 Burkholderiales bacterium | reverse complement strand
TTCGTCCAGCGCAAACCCGCGTAACACGCGCGGCGGCGCCGCGCTAAGCCTTCCCGCCGGCGGATGATTCCGCGCACTCGGTCAAATGGTCGGCGAGCGCAACGAACTGCGCGACCGACAACTCCTGGGCGCGCGCCGCCGGCCTGATCCCGAGGGCATCGAACGCCGGCTCCGCAATTAATGCACGCAGCGAATTGCGCAGGGTTTTGCGGCGCTGCGAAAAGGCGGTAGCGACCACGCGCGCGAACTGCGCCTCATCGCGCGCGACACACGGCAGCGGACGCAGCGGCGTCAGCCGGATGACCGCTGAATCGACTTTCGGCACCGGCTCGAACGAGGCCGCCGGCACATCCAGCAGTTTTTCCAGCGCGAAGCGGTATTGCAGCATGACCGACAGCCGGCTGTAGTCGCTGTCGCCCGGTGCCGCCACCATCCGTTCGACAACTTCTTTTTGCAGCATCACGTGGATATCGCGAATGCGCTCGGCGCAGTCCGCGAGGTGAAAGAGCAGCGGCGTCGAGATATTGTACGGCAGGTTGCCGATCACCCGCAGGTCCGCGCCCAATGCCGCAAAGTCGAAACGCAGCACGTCGATGGCGTGCAGATCGAGGCGCGCGCCGAATTCCTGTTGCAAAGCATGCGCGAGGTCGCGGTCGATTTCGATCGCGTGCAAATTGCCGGCTGCGGCCAGCAAAGGCCGGGTCAGCGCGCCGAGTCCGGGCCCGATCTCGACCAGGCATTCGCCGGGCGCGGGATGAATCGCCGCGATGATCGCCGCGATCGCCAATTCATCGGTCAGAAAGTTCTGGCCGAACCGCTTGCGCGCCTGATGCTTCATGTACCCCGCCCGGTTTAAGCCGGTGATCAGGCCTGGCCGCGAGCGAGCGCCGCCGCGAGCGCGATAGCTGCGCGCAAGCTGCCCGCGTCGGCCTTGGCGGTGCCCGCCAGATCGAGTGCGGTGCCGTGATCGACCGACGTGCGCACGATGGGCAGTCCCAATGTCACATTAACGCCGCTGCCGAAGCTCGCGTATTTCAACACGGGGAGCCCCTGATCGTGATACATCGCGAGCACGCAATCGAACTCGCGCAGGCGTTCCGGGTTGAACAAAGTGTCCGCGGGCAACGGCCCGGTCAATTGCAGGCCGTCAGCGCGCAGGCGCGCAACGAGCGGAATGATGATATCGACTTCCTCGCGCCCCAGATGTCCGGATTCCCCGGCATGCGGATTCAGGCCGGCCACGGCAATGCGCGGCTGCGCGAGCCCGAACCGGCGCTGCAGGTCGCGCGCGAGCACGCGCAACGTTTGTTCGAGACTTTCGCTCGTGATGTGGCGCGCGATATCTTTGACCGCCAGGTGCGTGGTGGCGAGCGCAACCCGCAGGCCGCCGCCGACCAGCATCATCACGACGTGGGCGGCGTGCGTGCGCGCGGCGAGAAATTCGGTGTGGCCGGTAAAGGCGATGCCCGCGTCGTTGATGACGCCCTTGTGCACGGGGGCGGTGACCATCGCGTCGAAGCGGCCGCTCATGCAGCCATCCGCGGCGACTTCGAGGGTCTGCAAAACGTACGCGGCATTCGCACCATCAAGCCGGCCTGCGCTCACCGCGGCCGCGAGTGGCACGTCCACGACAGGTAGGGTGCCGGGCGTAAACTCGGCAGGTTGACGCTCGCCGAACGTCACGCTGCGCCACGGCAAACCCAGCTGCTGCGCGCGCTGCGCAAGCAATGCGGCGCTCGCAATGACGACCAGGTTCTCGGCCTGCGGCTCTTGCGCGAGCATTACGCACAAGTCAGGCCCGATGCCCGCGGGTTCGCCCGCGGTGACCGCGATGACGGGTGCAGCCTGGGTAGGACGCTGGCTGATCGGATTCCCCGTTTATGCCGGGTGCAGGACGCGGGATGCCGGCGCTGCGGACCGCGCACTTTGCAGCAACGCGTGCGCGCTATTTTTCTTCAAGGCGATATTCGACGAACGCCTTGTCGCGCAGTTGCCGCAACCATTCCTGGAACGCCTCGTCGGCTTTTTGCGCGCGCAACGACGCGCGCGCCTGCAGGCGCTGCTGTTGCTTGGACATGTCTTCGTTGCGGCGCTCGATCACCTGAATCAGGTGGAAACCGAACGGCGAGCGCACCGGGCTGCTGATTTGGCCGACCTTCAGAGCGTCCATCGCTTTTTCGAATTCCGGCACGGTATCGCCCGGCGACAGCCAGCCCAGATCACCGCCGCGCGAGGCGCTGCCATCCTCCGATTGCAGGCGCGCGAGTTCGGCAAAGTCCCCGTTGTTGTCGAGCCTTTCCTTCAGTTTGACCAGGCGCTCGCGCGCGTCGTTCTCCGACACGACTTCGCTCGTTTTTATGAGGATGTGACGCGGGTGAGTTTGCACCACGATGACCGGCGCATCCTGGCCGCGCCGGGCGTTTAAGCGCACGATGTGCAATCCATTCGGACTGCGCAGGATGCCGCTGAGTTCGCCCGGCTTCATGGCCTTGACGATTTCGGCAAAAATTGTCGGCAGGCGCGTCAGCTCGCGCCAGCCCATTGCGCCGCCCTGAACCGCGTCCGGGGCCTCCGAGAAGCTGGCGGCCACCTGCCGGAAGTCCGTGCCGCCCGTGATTTGCGCAAGCGCTTTCTCGGCGCGCGCACGGCGGTCGCGCAGCTGTTCCGGACTGGCCTGCTCGGGCACCCTGATCAATATATGCGACAAATCGAATTCCTCGGTCTTGCCGTCCTGTAGCTGCAGCACGTTCAACAGGTTGTCGACCTCGCTGTCGGCCACCGTGATCTTGTTGTCGACCTCACGTTCGCGCAGCCGCGACATTACGATTTCCTCTCGAATATCCTCGCGGAATTTGGCAAAGCTCACACCGTCGCGCTCGAGCGTTTCGCGCAGTTGGGCGGGGGAAATCTTGTTGTTTTCGGCAATCCGGACGATCGCGCTGTCGAGCTGGCCGTCGTCCACGCGCAAGCCGGTTTCCTTGGCGAATTGCAGCTGCACTTTCGTGTAGATCATGCGATCGAGCACCTGCTTTTCGAGCACGTCGACGGGCGGCGCCGGCGTGCCTTGCTCGCGCAACTGCATCGTTACCACTTTCATGCGGTCGTCGAGATCGCGGCGCGTGATCACCTCTTCATTGACGACCGCGACAATCCGGTCGAGCTGCACGACGCGTGAGGCGGGCACCTGCGCGGCGCCGGCCGGCGCGACCGCGGCGAGCATGGTCATCAGTCCGAATAACCGAAAGTATTTCATGGCAATCCTGCTTCGAATATTCAGCGCAACGGGAAGGCGGTGTCGTCGGTGCGCACCGTTTGGGCGGTGCCACGATAGTAGCCGGCGATGTTCCGCCGCAACAGCTCCAGCGGATTGGAGCCAATTTTCGACACACCGTTCAATTCAAGCTGCATGAAAAAGGAATTGTTCGAAGTCGTCGCGGTGGTTGCGAAACTGTGCGCGACTACGCGGAACGCCCAGCAGCTGCCGTCGTATTCGAAGCCGGCGAGGCCTTCGAGCAGCCGGCTATCCGCGATCGAATAATTCATGCGCGCGATGGCGCTCAGGCGGCGGGTGAGCGGCCACTGGGTCGAGATATCGGCCTGGCGCAGCGTATGCGAAGGATTGGTCGCGCTCGCCACAATCGTCGAGCCGGTGGTCGAGATCAGCGCGCCGTTGGTATAACGATAGGCGACATTGATGACTTTGCCCGGCTCCGGTTCGTAGCGCACGCCAACGTTGAGCCGCTGGGTTTGCGACAAGTCGGTCGTGTATTGCCAACCCGCGTCGGCGGTCCAGTGCGGCACTATGGTTCCGTTCAAGGCGGCCAGCATGTCGGAACTATTGCTGCCGCGCGGCGTGACGCCGGGCAGCGTTACCTCCTGGCTCTTGAAATAGAAACGTTGCGCGAGCCCCACGCGCAGACGCTCGACTCCGTTGCTTTGCAGGAGCCGCGACGTTACGCCGGTCGTGATCTGGTTGGCGTCGTTAATGCGGTCACTGCCGCTGAACTGATTCTCCGTGTACAGCGTGGCGAAATTCGTGTTCTGCAGTGCGGAATCGAACACCGGCAATTGATTCTGGTTGCGGGTCGGAATGTAGACATAGAGTATCTTGGGCTCGAGCGTCTGCAGCATGTTCTGCCCCGACAGCGTCATGTCGCGCTCGAACACGACGCCGCTTTCCGTCGAAAAAATCGGGACCGCGCGGCTCTGGTCCGCGAGCGGGGTGTTCGTCTGATCGAAATTGTAGCGGGTCAGGTGCATACCCACTTTCGGCGTCACATACGCATACGACGTTTGCAGCGGCAGGCTGAGCGTCGGATAGACGACCGCGCGCGTGCCATTGATCAACGTCGGATGGGTGAACTGGGCGACGTTAGCGGCTAGAGTGGAATCCGCGATGCCGGCAATCGGTTTGATTGCGCTCAAACTGGCCTGGGTCGTGCTGTAAGGCGGCGTGACCGGGTTCAGGGGATCGCTTTGCAGCGTTTGCCAGCGTTGCAAACTGGTCGAGAACCCCCAACTTCCATCACTGCCCAGCGCGCCGCCTTTGGCGAGCGACGCCGTGCGCGGCAGCAACACCTGCGACGTCGCGGTGATTTGCGTCGATAGGTCGGTGAAATAGGTGTTGTCGGATACTTTCTGGACGTTCACCGCGCCGACCCAGCCGTAGCTGAAGGTCTGGTTGTGCAAGAGTGACAGCGCGCTGCGCGTGTCGCCGCCGCGGACGCGGTCGTTGGGCAGCACTTCGTAGCGCAGCTCACCGCGATACTGCGGCTCGAGATAGCGGAATTCGTTCAGCAGCTGGACGCCGCGCTTGGACATGACCCGCGGGGTGATCGTCGCGTCGCGGTTCGGCGCTATGTTCCAATAGTACGGGATCGAAAATTCGGCGCCGGAATTGCCGGTGGTGCCAAACGTGGGCGCCAGAAAGCCGGATTTGCGCTGACGATCGAGCGAAAAACTCAGGTAGGGCGAGTACAGGATAGGCACGCCGAGAAACTCGACGCTCGCGCTGTGCGCGGTGCCGATCTGGCGCTCCTTGTCGATTTCGAAGTCCTTGGCGCGCACGAACCAGTCGTTGTTGCCGACTTCGCACGTCGTGTAATTGCCGCGCAGCATGCGGTATTTGTTTTCGCCCTCGAACACCAGCCGCTCGCCCTCGCCGCGGCCGTTGGTGGCGCTGACCTGGACGCGGTACTTAGGCTTTTCCATGGCCCCGCGCTCGGTGTCCATGTTGAAGTTCAGTTCAGTGCCGTCGATCGTGTCCCCGCGCTGCTCGAGGCGCACGTTGCCGCGCGCGTGAATTTCGGCCGCCGGTTTGTCGTAACGCAGCCAATCCGCATAGACGGCCTTGCCGCGCTTGCGCAGGCGCACCGTGCCTTCGGCCTCGATTTCCTGTTCGTGGTGACCCTGGAGGTTGTCGGCGTCGATGAATAGCGGCACCGCATCCTTGTTCGCCGGCGGAATCGGTATGAAGGCCGGTTGCAATTTTAAGCGCACGCCGCTTTCACCGGGTTTCAGGCCAAGCGCGTCCTCATCGGCCGCGGCCGCGCAACTGCACGCGCACAGCGCTAGGAGCACACCCGGTCGGAAGCAAAATATGCGCATTATCAACATCGTGGAGAGGGGGTGATAAAATCGCACACTTTCCCGAATTAGGCAATGCGCGGCGTGGACCGACTGATCGAATTACAACGCTGGATCGAAAGTCGGTTGCAGGTTGCGCCGCTCGAACTCGAGCCTGCTTCCGCGGACGCGAGCTTTCGCCGCTATTTTCGCGTGCGCGTAGCGGCCGAGTCGTTTATCGCGATGGACGCGCCGCCCGCGCACGAAGATTGCCGGCCGTTTGTGCGGATCGCGCGCCTGATGGCCGATGCGGGCTTGCACGTTCCGCGCGTCATCGCCGAGGATTTCGAGCGCGGATTTCTGTTGTTGTCGGACTTGGGCACCGCAGGCTATCTGCAGGCGCTCAACGCGGACAGCGCCGACGAGCTTTTCCGCGACGCCATCGACACGTTGCTGCGCTGGCAACTCGCCAGCAAGCCCGGCGTACTACCGCCGTATGACGAAGCGCTGCTGACGCGCGAACTCAAGCTGTTTCCCGAATGGTATGTGGCGCGCCATCGCGCCCTCACGCTCACCGCGGCGCAGAGCGCCCAGCTCGAAGCGGTCTTCGCGCTGATCCTGCAAAATAACCTCGCGCAGCCGGCGGTCTACGTTCATCGCGACTATATGCCGCGTAACCTGATGATCTGCGCGCCGAATCCCGGCGTGCTCGACTTCCAGGATGCGGTATACGGGCCGATCACTTACGACCTGGCGTCGCTGTTCAAAGATGCATTCGTGAGCTGGGACGAGGCACGCGTGCTCGACTGGACGATCCGTTACTGGGAAAAGGCCAAGCGCGCGGGCCTGCCGGTCGCCGCCGATTTCGGCGTGTTCTACCGCGATTTTGAGTGGATGGGCCTGCAGCGCCATCTCAAGGTGCTCGGGATTTTCGCGCGCCTGAATTACCGCGATGGCAAACCCAGCTACCTCGCGGACACGCCGCGCTTTATCGGCTACGTACGCGCGGTCGCGGCGCGTTATTCTGAATTGAGACCGCTGCTGACCTTGCTGGATGAAGTCGAAGGCCAGGCGCCCGCCCGCGCCGGCTACACATTTTGAGTGCGCTCGCGCCCGCGCCGCTCCGCGGCAGTTGCCTGGCGACGCGGAGCACGCCGGAGTTTCCATGAAAGCGATGATTCTCGCGGCCGGGCGCGGCGAGCGCATGCGCCCGCTGACCGACGCTTTGCCCAAGGCGCTGCTCGCGGCGGGCGGCAAACCGCTAATCGCATGGCACCTCGAAAAGCTCGCCGCCGCGGGCTTCGCCGAAATCGTGGTCAATCACGCGCATCTCGGGACATTACTCGAGCAGGCGCTCGGTGACGGTAAGCGCTTCGGCGTCGCTATAGTCTATTCGCGGGAGACCGTCGCGCTGGAAACGGCGGGCGGGATCGCGCACGCATTGCCGCTGCTGGGCGATGCGCCGTTTGCGGTGGTGAATGCGGATGTATTCAGCGACTTTGATTACGGGCGCCTGGCGGACGCGGTCACCAGTCTGGCGGCGCAGGACGTGCTCGGCCATCTGGTGCTCGTGGGCAATCCCGGACACCATCCCGCCGGCGATTTCGCGTTGGGCGACGGGCGCGTCGCGCTCGCCGGCGCGCGGTTTACTTTCAGCGGCATCGCCGCCTACCGGCCCGCAATGTTCGCGGCGATCCCGTCCGGCGCCACTGCAAAACTCGCGCCGCTCCTGCGCGAACACATCACGGCCGGACGCATCAGCGGCGAACTTTACGCCGGGCGCTGGCGCGATATCGGCACGCCCGCGCGCCTCGCGTCGCTCGCGCGCGAACTCGCGGCGTGCTAGGCAATTGCGCCGCCGCGTGCGGCGTATAATTTGAGCATGGCATATCCCCCGACCGCAGCGCCTGTCGTTCCCGTCTACGCGGCACGCCGCGCGCGGCTCGCGCAGCGCTTGCAGCACGGGATCGCAATCATACCCACCGCGCCCGAACGCGCGCGCAACCGCGATTCACATTTCCCGTACCGGTTCGACAGCTATTTTTATTATTTGACTGGTTTTGTCGAACCCGCATCGGTGCTGGTCATCATCGCCGGGCCGCGGCCACGCAGCATATTGTTTTGCCGCGACAAAGATCAGGAACGCGAAATCTGGGACGGCTTTCGCTACGGGCCCGCGGCCGCGTGCGCCGCGTTCGGGTTCGATGAATGCCATTCGATCGCCGAACTGGATGCCAAAATGCCCGCGCTGCTGGCCGATCAGGCGCAGGTCGCCTGCCACCTGGGCAGTGATGCGCAGTGGGACGCACGCGTGCTGGGATGGCTCAACGCGGTGCGTGCGCAAGTGCGCAGCGGCGTGGCAGCCCCTGCCGCCATCACGGACGTGCGCACGCTGCTCGACGAGATGCGGCTCGTCAAAGACAGCCACGAACTCGCGACGATGCGCCGCGCCGCGCAAATCTCGACCGGCGCCCATGAGCGCGCGATGCGCGAGACCGCGCCGGGCCGCGCCGAATACGAAATCGAAGCCGAGCTCCTGCACGAATTCCGGTCCGGCGGCGCGCAAGCGCCGGCCTATACGTCGATCGTCGCCGGCGGCGCGAATGCGTGCGTTCTGCACTACGTGCAAAATGACGCGGTGCTGAGGGCGGGCGACCTGCTGCTGATCGACGCCGGCTGCGAACTCGACGGTTACGCGTCCGACATCACCCGCACGTTTCCGGTCGACGGCAGGTTCACCGCGGCGCAACGCGACATCTATGAACTCGTGCTGGCGGCGCAGGCCGCTGCGCTGGCGGTCGTCGCACCGGGCGCGCAATGGAACGCGCCGCATGACGCCGCGGTGCGCGTGCTCGCGCAGGGCCTGATCGATTTCAACTTGTGCCGGGGCAGCGTCGACCAGGTCCTGGAAACCGGCGATTACCGGAAGTTCTATATGCACCGGACCGGCCACTGGCTGGGGCTCGACGTGCACGACGCGGGTGAATACAAGCGCGACGGCGAATGGCGCAAGCTCGAACCGGGCATGGTGCTTACCGTGGAGCCCGGCTGCTATATACAAGCCGGCGAGGGCGTGCCCGCGCACTATGCCAATATCGGCGTGCGCATCGAGGACGACGTCGCGGTCACCGCGACTGGCAACGAAGTGTTGACGCAGGCGGCGCCCAAAACGGTCGCCGCCATCGAAGCGCTGATGCGTGGCTGAGCAGTACGCGATCGTGATCGCAGGCGGCGGCCCGGTCGGCGCCGCCTTTGCGCTGGGCCTGCGCGCGAGCGCGCAGCGGGTAGCCTTGCTGGAAGCGCGCCCACCCGCCGCAGCTCACGCGGATGCGCGCAGCATTGCGCTGTCGCACGGCAGCCGCCTGATACTCGAACGCCTCGGCGTGTGGGAAGCACTCCCGGCAGTTACGCCTATCCTGGCTATTACGGTATCGCAGCAGCAGCATTTCGGTCGCGTGGAGTTGAGCGCGGCGCAAGCGGGCGTGCCCGCCCTCGGCTATGTGGCGAGCTATACCGGCTTGCAGCGTGCGCTCATGGGCGCGCTCGCGGATAGCGCGGTCGAGGTGGTGAACGGCGCAGTTGCATGTGACCTGCGCGCCGGTGCGCACGAGGCCGTGCTTGATGTCGATTGCGCCGGCGCGCCGCGCGAGTTTGCGGCGCGCCTGGTCGCGCTCGCGGATGGCACGCACGGTCTGGGGCTGGCGGCCGTCGAAGAGCGCGATTACCGCCAATGCGCACTGGTCTGCGACATATTCACGGAACTGCCGCACCATAATCGGGCTTTCGAACGATTTACGCCGCATGGTCCGCTGGCGTTACTGCCCACGTCGCGGGGCAGTTCCGTGGTGTGGACGGTGAGCCCGCCGCGTGCGCGCGAACTCGCGGCCCTCGACGACGCGCGTTTCTGCACCGAACTGTACGCAGCGTTCGGCAGCGGGCTGGGTAATTTCACTAGCGATGGTGCGCGCCAGGTATTTCCACTGCGCCTTAAGTATGCGCGGCGGCCCGCCGCGCCGCGCGTGGTGCTCCTCGGCAATGCGGCACAATCCTTGCATCCGGTCGCAGGCCAGGGCTTCAATCTCGGTTTGCGCGATGCGTGGGAGCTGGCAACGCTGGTGCGCGACGCAAATGACCCGGGCGAGTCGGCCACTCTCAATGCTTATTTCGCCCACCGCCGATTCGATCGAACCGCCACCATTTTATTCACTGACACACTGATCCGGTTGTTTTCCAACGACATCCCGATGCTCGATCAGTTGCGCGGCGCGGGCCTTGCGTTATTGGCAGGCATTCCGCCGGCCAAAAATTTTCTGGTGCGCCGCATGATGTTTGGCGCGCGCGGCTGATTAAAAAAACTGCACACGCCGCTTTGCTTGCCATCGCGACGCGATTACAATTACGCCCTTTCCCCGAATTTCTGCAGCGTCAAAAAATTCACTCTCCATGCGCGTCGGTCCTTATCAATTGAAGAACAATCTGGTGGTTGCGCCGATGGCCGGCGTTACCGACCGGCCGTTCCGCCAGTTGTGCAAGCAGATGGGCGCGGGCATGGCGGTATCTGAGATGGTCGCCAGCAATTCGCTGTTGTGGGGCAGCGAGAAAACGCGCCGGCGCGCCAACCACGAAGGCGAAGTTGATCCGATCTCGGTGCAGATCGCGGGCGCCGACCCCGCGATGATGGCCGAGGCCGCGCAGTACAACGTCGATCAGGGTGCGCAGATTATCGACATCAACATGGGCTGCCCGGCCAAGAAAGTCTGCAACGTGATGGCCGGTTCGGCTTTGCTGCAGAACGAGCCGCTCGTCAAGCGCATCGTCGAAGCCGTCGTGCGCGCCGTGAACGTTCCGGTCACGCTGAAAATCCGCACGGGCTGGGACCGCGGCAATCGTAACGCGGTCGCCGTTGCGCGGCTCGCCGAAAGCGCCGGCATCCAGTTGCTCGCGGTGCACGGTCGCACGCGCGCGTGCGCCTACACGGGGGACGCCGAGTACGACACGATCGCCGCGGTCAAAGCCGCGGTCAGCATTCCGGTGATCGCCAACGGCGACATCACGACGCCCGAAAAAGCGCAGCACGTGCTCGCGTACACGCGCGCCGACGCCGTCATGATAGGGCGCGCCGCCCAGGGCCGGCCGTGGATATTCCGCGAGATCGAGCATTATCTCGTCACCGGCACGCATCTGCCGCCGCCCGAGGTCGCGGAAATCCATCGCGTGCTGGTCGCTCATCTACACGACCTTTACGCTTTCTACGGCGAATACACCGGCGTGCGCATGGCGCGCAAGCACATCTCCTGGTACACGAAAGGGCTGGCCGGCTCGGCTGCGTTTCGTCACGCCATGAATCAATTGCAGACCTGCGCGGAACAGCTCGCGGCGGTCGACGAATTTTTCGGGGAGCTGGCAACCAACAGCCAGCGGCTTATTTATGTTGAGGAACTCGCGGCATGATGATGAACGAAAACGAAATGGCCCGGTTCGTGCGCAAGGCGATCGACGGCTATTTCAAGGATCTGGACGGGGAGAAGGCGCGCGGCGTTTACGACATGGTCATCAACAGTGTCGAGAAGCCGCTGCTCGAGTCGGTGCTGCACAAATTGCGCGGTAACCAGTCGCACGCGGCGCAGGTACTCGGCATCAACCGCAATACGCTGCGCAAGAAAATGAAAGCCTACGGAATTAAAGGCTAGGATCGTGGATCGAGGCGTGAGCATTGAGCTTACTCAATCCTGAATTCTCAGTCCTCAATCCGGCCTCACATGTCCGTCATCAAATCCGCGCTGCTCAGCGTTTCCGACAAAGCCGGGCTGGTCGAGTTCGCGCGCGGCTTGAACAGTTTCGGTGTAATGCTGCTGTCGACCGGCGGCACGGCCAAACTGCTGCGCGATCAGGGTATCAGCGTGACCGAGGTGTCCGACCATACCGGCTTTCCGGAAATGCTCGACGGCCGCGTCAAGACGCTGCACCCGAAAATCCACGGCGGCATACTCGCGCGACGCGATGTCGCGGCGCACGTCGGCGCGCTCGCAGACGCGGGCATCACCACGATTGATCTCGTGGTCGTCAACCTCTATCCATTCAGCCAGGCGATCGCGCGCGCCGATTGCACGCTCGAGGATGCCATTGAGAACATCGATATCGGCGGGCCGGCGATGGTGCGCAGCGCGGCCAAGAACCACGCGCACGTCGCAGTCGTCACCGATCCGGCCGACTACGCCGGCATACTCGCCGAAATGCGCGCCGCCAACGGTGCGGTCGGTCAGACCACGCGTTTCAGGCTCGCGCAAAAAGCGTTTTCACATACCGCCGCATACGACGGCGCGATCAGCAATTACCTGACTGCGCTGGGCAGCGACGGCGCGCGCGCGGACTATCCGCGGCGCTTGAATCTGAATTTCGAATTGGCGCAAACGCTGCGCTACGGCGAGAACCCGCACCAAAGCGCGGCCTTCTATCGTGATCTCGACCCGGCGCCCGGCAGCCTTGCGCGCTACGTGCAACTGCAGGGCAAGGAGCTGTCGTACAACAACATCGCCGATGCCGACGCCGCGTGGGAATGCGTGAAATCTTTCGCTTCATCCGACCACCACGCCGCGTGCGTGATTATCAAGCACGCGAATCCGTGCGGGGTCGCGGTCGCCGCCGGTTCCCTCGACGCCTACCGGCGCGCTTTCGCGACCGATCCGACCTCGGCGTTCGGCGGCATCATCGCGTTCAATCGCGAACTTGACGCCGCGACGGCTGCCGCCGTGGCCGAGCAGTTCGTCGAAGTCCTGCTCGCGCCGCAGGTGTCGGTCGCGGCGCGCGCGGTTCTCGCCAAAAAGGAAAACGTGCGCGTGCTCGAAGTGCCGATTGCCGCCGGCGCCAATGCGTTCGAGATGAAACGCGTGGGCGGCGGCCTGCTCGTGCAATCGCCCGACAATTTCAGTGTGAACGCGAGCGATCTCAAAGTCGTGACGAAAGTGCAGCCGACGCAGCAGCAGCAGGACGACCTCATGTTCGCCTGGCGCGTCGCCAAGTTCGTGAAATCAAATGCGATCGTATTCTGCGGCGACGGGCGCACGCTCGGCGTCGGTGCGGGCCAGATGAGCCGTGTTGATTCGGCGCGCATTGCCGCCATCAAGGCGCAGACCGCTCATCTGGCGCTCGCCGGCTCGGTTGTCGCCTCCGACGCTTTCTTCCCGTTTCGCGACGGACTCGACGTCGTCGCCGACGCGGGCGCGATCGCGGTGATCCAGCCCGGCGGCAGCTTGCGCGACGCAGAAGTTATCGCCGCTGCCGACGAACGCGGCATCGCCATGGTCTTCACCGGCCATCGGCATTTTCGGCACTGACGGCGTGCGGCGCATCCGTACCGAATGAAGCTGCTCGTCATCGGCGGCGGCGGCCGCGAGCACGCGCTCGCGTGGAAGCTCGCGCGCTCGCCGCGCGTCTCCAAGGTATACGTCGCGCCGGGCAACGCCGGCACGGCGCTCGAGGACGGCTTGGAGAACGTCGGGATTACCGGGCACGCCGCACTCATTGCCTTCGCTCACAAGGAGCAAATCGCGCTCACCATCGTCGGTCGCGAACCGCCGCTCCCCGCCGGCATCGTCGATGCGTTCCAGGCAGAGGGGCTGAAAATTTTCGGGCCCACTCGAAGCGCGGCGCAACTCGAGAGCTCCAAGGATTTCGCCAAAGCGTTTATGCAGCGCCATCGCATTCCGACTGCCGCGTACCAAACATTCACCGACGCGCGGGCCGCGCATCAATACGTCGACGGCCGCGGCGCACCGATCGTGATCAAGGCCGACGGTCTCGCGGCCGGCAAAGGCGTAGT
>JBKJMN010000327.1:0-5524 GCA_046596405.1 Burkholderiales bacterium | reverse complement strand
CCCGTGGCCCG
Organism: Burkholderiales bacterium; assembly: GCA_046596405.1. GTDB lineage: Bacteria > Pseudomonadota > Gammaproteobacteria > Burkholderiales > SG8-41 > PALSA-1004. The sequence goes on along the minus strand of JBKJMN010000327.1, from coordinate 5,513 downwards.
GCGGCTCGAATGACGCGGCGGGCCGTATCGTATTTCAGAAAGTCGCCGAATCGATCGGCCAGCCGGTCGTGATCGAAAACCGCGCCGGCGCCTCGGGCACCATAGGCGCGGCGTTCGTCGCCAAAAGCCCGCCCGACGGTTATACCGTCATGGTCACTTCGGCCAGCCACATCTCCAACGCGCACCTCTACAAGAACCTGCCGTTCGACGCGCTCAACGATTTCATCGGCATCACGCCGCTATCGGATCAGACCGGCGTGCTCATCGTGCACCCGTCCCTGCCGGTCAAGTCGGTGAAAGACCTGATCGCGCTTGCCAGGGCGCGGCCCAACCAGATCCTGTATGGCTCATCTGGCAGCGGCAGCTTCCTGCATTTGACGATGGCGCATTTCAACGTCATGACCGGCACGAAAATGACCCACGTGCCGTACAAAGGCGGCGATGCGGCCGGCATCGGCGTCGCGGGCGGCGAGCTGCAGGCGATGGTCGCGAGCATGCCTATCGTCAGGCCGCATCTGGCGGGCAACCGCATCCGCATTCTAGGCGTGACGTCGGCGACGCGTCTAAAGGCGCTGCCGGATACACCGACGATCGCGGAAGCCGGCGTCCCCGGCTATGAATTCACTGCGTGGGTCGCCGCGTTCGTGCCGGCGGGAACGCCCAAGCCCGTCGTCGATCGCTTGAGCGCCGAAATCAAGAAAGCGCTCGATCATCCTGACGTGGTCGCCAAGTACGAGAACGTCGCGTTCGAGCCGCTATTTATGACGCCCGAACAATTCGCCGTGCGCCTGAAGGCCGACTCGGAAAAGTATGCGAAGCTGATCGCGCTGACCGGCGCGAGAGTGGATTAGCGAAAGCAATCAAGCACAGACAAACACCGATGACTAAAGCCCCGTCATAGTGAGCACAGAGGCGACGGAGCAGATCTTTGAGGGAAAACTAAGTTTTAGCAATCTTGATCTGACAACGGGCGTCCGAATTGCTTGAAATTTGTACGTGGTTTGAGAAGTGCCGGTTTCGGGAAATTCTCGCCCTCCTGCTAACAGGCTCAGTGCGGCCATAAGCGGAGGTTAGCGGGAAGCCAAAGACAGGTATCTCAACCTGCAGAGATTAGTCCGGCATCTCTACAAACGGAAACCGCGCAAGACGCTTAGCGCCCGCGACACCTGCGGCACTGCCAGCGCCACGAACGAAACGACGCTCGTCACCCGTGCGCGACACATAGGCCCAGTTTGAGTACTTGCCCGACTTTTGCGCTACACCGCTTATAAAGCGCCTTCGTTGCTGGCTCGCCAAAACCCTCTCATTGACCGTTACCGCGTCCCAGTTTTTCAGAATTATTTCCCGCATTGCGCGTTCCACTGAGGAGTGTTCCAGCAGGCCGGCGAGATTTTTTAGCTCATGTGGGTCGGTCTCGAGGTCGTAAAGCTGCCCCTCGTGGCCATGAGTGTACATATACTTGAAGCGACCGCGGCGGACCATGCGGCAGGGCGCGGCGACTCCCATGTCAGTATATTCAGAGAAAACGGTGTCGGACCATTCGTCATCCTGGCCTTTCAGGAGCCCGTTTAAGCTGTGGCCATCAAATCGATCAATTGGCGACACTGCTACACCAGCGCTGGCCATTTCGACTAACGTCGGCGCAAGATCCACCAGCGAAACAGCCTTCTTCTCGCGGCGTGGCGCGTACGCAGCCGGATAAGAGATTAGCAGTGGAACTCGAACAGACCACTCGAAGAATGATTGTTTGAACCACATCCCGCGTTCGCCAATCATTTCTCCGTGATCCGCGGTGAATATTACGATCGTATTCTTGTCCAGCTTTGCGCGCTGAAGGGCCTTTAAAATACTGCCGACCTTATCATCAACATAGGTGACCATTCCGTAGTATGCGTGCCGCGCGTTTCGCACGTGCTCGGCAGTAACCTCGTACTTATCGCGGCGATGTGAATAATAGAGCCAGCGACTATGCGTATCCAACTCCTCCAGAGGCAGGGCTGGCACTATCGGCATATCAATGTCTTCGTGCCGATAGCGATCCCAGTAATCCTTCGGCGCAGTGAATGGATGGTGCGGGTGCGTGAGAGATACGGTCAGAAAGAACGGTTTTTCGACTGGTCGGCGAGCAAGATCGTAAATCTTCTGAATCGCATGAAATTCGACCTCGTCGTCGTAGTCAATCTGCAGACTGCGTTCACAGTGGCCGGACTCCTGGATGACCCGCACGCTTACCCCGCTCGGCACGCTGGTAGGTCCATCCCGCCAGTCTGGAGTCCACGAAAAGTCAGACGGATAGATGTCCGTGATCAAGCGTTCTTCGTAGCCGTGCAACTGGTCGGGTCCGACAAAGTGCATCTTGCCGCAAAGGGTCGTTTCGTATCCTAATCCCGTTAGGTAATGTGCCAGCGTCGGGATCGAAGCATAAAATTCCGCCCCGTTATCGAATGCGTCAATTGCTGTCGGCAGCCGGCCCGAGAGCATGGAGAAGCGTGATGAGGCACAAATTGGAGAGTTGCAATACGCAGCATCGAAAACGACGCTACGCGATGCGAGTTCCAATAGATGAGGTGCCTGCACGAGCTTGTGACCATAAACGGGCAGCACAGGCGCTGCCAGCTGATCGGCCATGATGAGTAGAATATTGGGTTGTGACTGACTCATATACACCGCCTCGAAATTGTGGATTGTCTTATTCGACTTTCGCGCCGGATGCGATAACAATCTTCGTCCATTTTTCCAAGTCCGCTTTCATGATCGCGCCCATTTCCTCTGGCGTCGTCCCAAAAGGATCCGTGCCGTTGGCGACAAATTTCTGCCGGATCTCGTCCGTCTGGAGAATTTTGTTAATCTCGACACTCAGGCGGTCGACAATTTCCTTCGGCGTTTTCGCGGGCGCCATAACACCCCACCAAACGGTCGAATCGTAAAATGGAACTCCCGATTCCGCGATCGTGGGCAAATTCGGCAACGCCGGTGTACGCTTGGCGCCACCGTAAGCAATCGGACGGAGTTTCCCCGCTTGAATAAGCGCAAGCGTAACGCTCACATTCGTAAATATCACGGGTACCTGCCCGGCTACTACATCCGTCACCGCGGGAGCCGCACCTTTGTACGGGATATGCTGCATTGGGACGTTAGCCAGGTATTTGAATAGCTCCGCCGCCATGTGCCCGGGGCTACCGTTTCCGGCCGAGGCATAGCTAAGCTGCTGCTTCTTGGCGAACGCGATGAACTCCCGCACGGATTTCACAGGAAGCGACGGATTGACAACCAACATCATCGGAACATTCGCGACGATCGACACTGGCACGAGGTCCTTAATGGGGTCGTAAGTAAGCTTTTGATAGAGTGACACGTTGATGACATTTGAACTGCTTCCCATGAGTAGCGTGTAGCCATCGGGCGGCGATTTAGCTGCGATGTCTGAGCCAATATTGGTGCCAGCACCGGGGCGGTTATCCGCCACGACCTGCTGACCGATTGCTGCCCCGAGTTTCGGGCCTAGAACGCGCGCAAGAAAATCAGCGACCCCACCAGCAGGGAACGGCACGATCATCCTGATTGGCTTGGATGGATAGGTCTGGGCATCTGCATCACGGGCGACAACGATGAAGGTCATTAAGGCTGTGAGCACACCTAAAGCGAGTGGATTAAAACGCATAGCAGTCCCCCTGGTTTGAGCGCCGATTACCTGTGTCGAACGTGTTGCGCAAAACACACAAACAAGGTTCGCGGAGGATATCCCGCCCGCCTTATCAACTGATGGGTCAAAACTACGCACGCAAGAGCAACCACCACACATTACAATGATAGCGTCGTTTCTGCTCTGCTGCTCGTTAGCATGATTAGGGGGAGTCCGAGAAAGCGGCCCCACAATAAAATGCGACAGATGCATGATCTAAAGTCGCCAGCCCAATCACGTCAAGTCTGGACTATTTCAACTTATTGAGAATTACATAACCTTGTGACAATAAACCTTCCCGCCTTCGGCCCCCTCGCTTTGCTCTCCCCACCCTTCTCCCGGAGGGAGAAGGGCTTCCCTCGCCATTCACACCCCTGCGCACCAGCGCCACTATGCTCCCTTCTCCCTCCGGGAGAAGGGTTGGGGATGAGGGAGCACGGGGTCTCGTGCCGGGAGAGCAACCGAGGGTGAGGGAAACTTTTGGCACGCTACGCATTTGTCATACGGTTATGTAAAGATCAATAAATCCGGGTGACAGTGATCACGGGGTGCACGATGCGTAGCACCGGCGTGAGCAATTCGACGTGGGCAGTGAACAGAACGCGCAGCGAAATCGGAAACTACAGCACCCATTGCCTTACGCGCACGCGCGGGATGATCTGATCGACCAGGTGCGCGGCGCTCTGCGCCATGCGCCGGGCGCCGCCCGAGGGGCAAAATCCCGCGTCGCCTGCAGGAAAACGCCACCAGTTTCTCAGGCGTGCAGTCAGCACAACGCAAACGCAGAAATCCGTGGGCCAGAATGCCGCATTCGAGAAAGGCCTCGAACTCGTCTTTGACAAACTCCGACAAGCCCGCCGACTCCCTCCACAGCGACGCGCTGGGACGCCTGGGTGGCGCCCGGCTCCGCCCCGGCGCCCCGGCTATCGTGTAGAGCGAGCGCTGGCAGCGGCGACGGTTTCAACGCTGCTGGAACAGCACCAGCTTGGATTCACGCACCACGTCGCCTCTCGTGGCGGTGATGGTGGCCTCGTAGCGCGTACCGGGCACCGCCGCCTGCGACTGGAAGGTGAAGACAAAGTTGCCATTGGCATCGGGCCGCAAGCTCTGCTTGAATACTTGCTGGTTAATGCCAAACAGGCCAGCCACCGACGCGATCGCGTTGACCTGCACATCCACCTTCGCGTCCGGAGCGGTGCGGCCGCGCACTTCAATCGGACCACTGCCGACTGGTGCATTATTGGCATGACTCGTGATTTGGAGTGGCAGCGTAGCGGCAGGGGGGGCTACAGGAGATTGCGCGCCCGCGACGCTGAACGTCCAATTTTGCCGCACGGCATTCCCGACGAGGTCGGCGGCGTTGACTTCCACCTGATGCGTTCCAGCGCGCAAATCGCCGCGCCAGGTGAAGAACTGCGGCGTGATGCTGGCGTTGCGCGTCACGTCCTGGCCATCGATCATGAGCTTCACGCTTTTCGTATCAACGCCTACACCACCACTGTCGTCAAACGTCCCGGAGACGGAAACCGGATTGCTTGCAACCACTTCGTTGTTCGTCGGCGCGAGATTGCGAACCGTGGGCGCCTTTGCGTCGACCAGCAGTGCCTGGTTCAATTGCGAGCGAACGGTTTGGCCGCTGCCTTCGAGAGTTGCGACGATACTGAGCGACGGGGGAAAATTGTCGTTGCGGCGGATGGTGTACGCGCCTTCATAACGGCCAGGGCGGACTTCCGGCATCGGCACATCGCGTACCACCCCGTCGATGGTGAACGAAGCGCGCGCGCCGGGCGTTCCGATGGCTGCAAAGCGCAGCTCGGCGCCGGGCTCGATG
>JBKJMN010000143.1:0-12903 GCA_046596405.1 Burkholderiales bacterium | reverse complement strand
AAGCCCGTCTTCGCCACCGATTTTTAACAGCACATCGATGATCGCCGCGCGTGAAACCGGCGGGCGGCCGCGCGCGCCTTCGAGAACGGCGGCGCCTTTGAGTTCATCGAGCATTTCAGCGGCATCAAGCCGCGTGATGGGGCAAATGCGAAAAGCCACGTCTGCCAGCACTTCAACGAAAATCCCGCCGAGCCCTACCATCACCATCGGTCCGAAATCAGGATCGCGCACGGCGCCCACCACGATTTCCTGTCCGGCCGGCGCCATTTCCTCGATCAGGTAGCCGTCGACGCGCGCGGCCTTGATGGCGGGCAACGCCGCCATCGCGTTAATCGCCTGCGTGACCTCTTGGGCATTCATCAAGCCGATCTTTACGCCGCCGGCGTCGCTCTTGTGCAGGATATCGGGCGACATGACCTTAACCGCCAGCGGCGGTGTAAAGGTCGCGATTGCGGCTATCGCTGCGCCGGCATCCCGCGCCATCACGGATTTCGGCACTTTCACATCAAAGCTCGCGAGCAATTGCTTGCCGGCGAGCTCGTCCAGCGAACTGCGCCCCTGCTGGCGCGCCGCCGCGATGAGATCGGCGCCGGTCACGCTTTTTTCCTGGCGAGGACTTCGGGTATCAGCCCGGTGTGCACGTCGCCGGAGCGAAACTGCTCGGAGCGCAATATCGCTATTACCGCCGGAATATTCGTCTTGAGGCCTTGGATGTCGAACGCCTCGAGCGCGTGCGCGAGCCTGGTAATCGCGAGCTCGCGCGTCGCCTCGTGCACGATCACCTTGGCGATCATCGGATCGTAATACGGCGTCACGTCGCGGCCTTCTGCATAGCCGGTCTCGACGCGGATCGATTGGTCCTCGGGCGGCCGGAACACCGTGAGCTTGCCCGGCGACGGAAAAAAATTCTTCGGGTCTTCGGCATAGACGCGCGCCTGGATAGCGTGGCCGTTGATCGCGATTGTGTGCGGCAGAATGTCAGCAAGGTTCTCCCCGGCGGCCGACCGGATCTGCGCCTGCACGAGGTCCACCCCCGTGATTTCCTCGGTCACTCCGTGCTCGACCTGCAACCGTGTGTTCATTTCGAGAAAGTTGAACTCGCCCTCGGAACTCAGCAGCATTTCGACAGTACCGATGTTGTCGTATCCCATATCCTTGATGATGGCCGCAATCTGGTCGGCGACCGCGTTTACCTTGGGACGATCGAGCGCCGGCCCCGGCGCTTCTTCGATGACTTTCTGGTTACGGCGCTGCACCGAGCAGTCGCGCTCGAACAAATGTACGGCGTTGCCGTGCCGGTCGCCGAGCACCTGGAATTCGACGTGCCGGGGGCGCTCGAACAGGCGCTCGAGATAAACTTCCGCATTGCCGAAGCCGCGGCTCGCCATCGAGCGCGAGCGCTCGACCACCGCGAGCAGTTCGCTTTCGTCTTTGGCCGGCAGCATGCCGATGCCGCCGCCGCCGCCAGCCGGTTTGACGAGCACCGGATAGCCGATCTTGCGGGCTGCCGCGAGAATCGCTGCAGGCTCCATCGGCAGTACGTCCGAGCCCTTCGACATCGGCATGCCATGACTCGCCGCAATTTCACGCGCGCGCGTTTTGTGTCCCATCGCATCGATCCACTTCGGCGACGGACCGATGAAATGCACGCCCGCGTCGGTGACGCGTTGCGCAAATTGCGCGTTTTCGGATAGAAAACCGTAGCCCGGGTGCATGCCGTCGACGCCGGCGCGCTTGAATACGTCGAGCAGCACGTCCTGATTGAGATAGCTGTCGCGCGCCGGCGCCGCACCGATCGCGTAGGTTTCGCTCGCCATTTCGAGGTACGGCGCACCGTAATCGGCTTCCGAGTAGACGGCGACCGACTTGATGCGCATTTCATGCAGAGCGCGAAGCACGCGGGCGGCGACAGCGCCGCGGTTGGCTACTACAACTTTATTAAACATCAAACCCTTTCGGCCACAGAGGACACAGAGAGCACAGAGAAAAGATTAAAACCGGAAACCGACCTTGGGGTTTTTCCCTCTGTGTCTCTGTGCCCTCTGTGGCAAAGCTTTAGTAACTCGTCGGCCACGCACGCATCAGGTGCTGGCCGACGCCCTTGGTCATGCGTAATTTATAAACGTCGAGCATGCGAACTAGGTAGTCGCGCGTTTCGGCGGGACGGATGACCGCTTGCGCGGCGAAGACCGACGCCAGGCCCCACACGTCGGATCCCTGCTCGATTTCGGCGAGTCGCGCCGGGTAGTCCGCATCGCCGGGCTTCACACCGTGCACGATGGTGGTCGCGAATTCGGGGCTCATGAAGCTGATTTCGGCAGTCGGCCACGCCGCGATGTCGTCCGAGTGGCGCCCGCCGCCCATGCACACGTACGCGCGACCGTAACTTTTGCGCAGGATGACGGTCAGCTTGGGTACGGTGACCAAAGTCATCGCATTCATGAAGTTCATGATCTTGCCGGGCGCGCCGCTGCGCTCGGCTTCGGTGCCGATCTGAAAGCCGGGCGTGTCGACGAGCAGAACGATCGGGATATTGAACGAATCGCACAGCACCAGGAAATCGACTATCTTGCGGCAGGCATCGGCGTCGAGCGCGCCGCCGCGGTGCAGCGGATTGTTGGCGACGATACCGACGCTTTTGCCGCCGAGACGAGCGAGCGCCACGACTGCGCTTTTGCCGAAACGCGGTTTCAGCTCGAACAGGCTGTCCTTGTCGATCAGCGCCTTGATCACGCGCTTCATGTCGTACACCTGCGTGCGTTTCTCCGGCAGGATGGAAAACACCTCCTGCATGTCCGCACCGGAACCCGCGGGCACCGGCGCATCCGGCGGCGCTTCGCGGTGATGGCTCGGCATATAGGAGAGAAAACGCTTGAGCGCGGCGAACATCTCCTCCTCGGTATCGACGATCTGATCGATGAGCCCGGTGATCTCGGCGTGCATGCGCCAGCCGCCGAGTTCTTCGAGATCGACTTTCGCGCCGAGCGCCATTTCGATCAGGCGCGGACTCGACACTGCCATGGTGGCGCCCTTTTGCATCACGGCGAAATCCGCGAGGCAGGCCAGCCACGCGGACGAGCCGAACGACGGGCCGACGACGGCCACCGCGAGCGGCGTTTCGCGCGTGCGCCGGAACTGCGTGTTGTCGTTGCCGAGCAGGAGCCCCATGCCGCGCGAGCCCATCGCATCGGGCAGCCGCGCGCCGGTCGATTCACCGACCACGACTAGCGGCATGCCGCGCTCGGTCGCCGTACGCTTCATGTGGCCGACTTTCTTGCCATTGGTTGCGCTGGTCGAAGCGCCTTTGACGGTGAAGTCGTTGACGACCACCGCGACGTCGCGGCCTTCGATACGCGCGAACCCCGCAAGTTTGCCGTCGGTCTGCGTTTCGGCTTCCTGCTCCGGATACACGCCCGAGGCGCCGAACAATCCCGACTCGATGAAACTCCCGGCGTCGACGAGCGCGGCGATGCGCTCGCGCGCGTTGAGTTGACCGGCTTTTTTGCGCCGCGCCAGTTTGTCGGGGCCGCCCATGCCGAGCGCCCGGGTGCGGCGCGCTGCGTATTCCTCGAGGAGTTTTTCGAATGCCATGTTAGTCCTGGTGAATTGTTTGAATATAACCTAGTCTTTAGCCATGCCAAGATCGGTGAGAGTTCGTTTCCACGCCGCATACTGAGCGTCGTAGTATTTCACGGCGTCGTGACGAGCGATGAAATTTGCCGTCCAATAGTGCCGTTCGAGCAACGCCATATAATCGACCGACTGCTGCAGGCGCGAAAGCGCGCTTACCCAGTAAGCAATCTGCTCCTCTGACAAGCCACGCGGGCCCATGACTCCCTGCGTAGCGACGAGCTGCACGTCTATCCCTTGCTCCTTCCACGTGGGGATGTCTGCCAGCGCACCGCCGAGCCGACTCGGTGAGCTGATTGCGATAATTCGCAATTTGCCGGCGGCCATGAGCGTTACCAGGTTGGAGGTTGTGCTGGCAACCAAATCCAGATCACCGCTTAACATCCCCGTTACCGACTCGGACGAAGACTTGTAGGCTACGGCATGTAATTTTCTCAAGTCGACGCCGGCCGCTTTTACGGGCAGCGCTATCCCGATGTGGACATGATTCCCGATGGCCGCGGCAACACCCACCGATAAATGCCCGTCGCTTTTCCTGAGTCGGTCGATCAGGTCCGCCGCTGTTTTTATCGGCGAATCATTACGCACCGCTACCGCCACAAATTCATCGAACAGCACTGCGAGCGGGGTGAAATCGGAATAGGTTTGTTTTAGCTGTCCGGTAATCCTGCTGGTTAGAAGGGTGGGCGCAATCGTCGCCAGAACGTTCCCATCACCGGCGCGCTGATCGAGGTATGCATTCATCAGCGCGCCGCCGCCACCCGCCTTGTTCACGACGACGATGGGCTGGTTCACAATTTTTTGATTCTCGAGCGTTTGCTTGATGACCCGCGCCGCAGTATCGAGGGCCGCCCCTGCGCCGGCAGGCACGATATATTCGACCGCCTTCGTCGGCTGCCAGGCGGTTGGCGGAGAACCGGCGCAGAGAGCGTTTACGCTGTGCGTGCCCGCTAGGACGTACGCGGCATACATTAATAGCGTCTTCCCGGGGCAAATCATCGAATTTTTTCCTGACTGCAATTCGCCGGGCTGGCGCACAGGATGACGCCGTCGCGGGCGAGTTGCTCCATTTCTTCCGGCGTGACGCCGGCAAGTTCACCGAGGACATTCCGCGTATCGCGTCCGATGCTGCCCCCACTGCGGCTGATACGGCCCGGCGTCAAAGACAGCTTGGGCACGCATCCGGTCAGTTTGACCGTACCGAGTTCATCATCGGGCGTCTCAACGATCATGTCGCGCGCCCGAAACTGCGGGTCCGCGAAAATATCGGCGACCGTATTGATGCGCCCGGCGGGAACGTCGGCCTCCGCGAGTACGCGCTCGATTTCAGCGATTTTGTGCGATCCGGTCCAAGCTGTGACGACCGCATCGATATCAGCGATGTGCTTGCCGCGCGCAAGCGCACCTGCGAAGCGGGGGTCAACCAGCAGTTGCGGCATCCCGATGGCGTGGGCGAAGCGTTTAAACACCGGGTTCTGCGCAGCCTGAATGTGGATGTAAGAACCGTCCTGTGTCGGGTAAAGGTTGTTGGGCGCGCTGCCCGCGAGACCGGACCCGGTGCGGTTGGCGACGATGCCCAGCTTGTCGTAGGCGGGGACATGCGGCTCCAGCAGGCTGAAGGCACATTCGGCGAGTGCCGCGTCGATACACTGGCCGCGTCCTGTACGTTCGCGATAGTTGAGAGCCATCATCGCGCCCAATGCGGCATAAAGCCCGGTGATGTAATCGGTGAGCGCGATTGACACGCGCGCCGGCGGGCGGTCCGGGTCGCCTGTCAGGTGCCGCAATCCGCTTGCCGCTTCGGCAATGACCCCATAGCCGGGTCGTTGGCTGTAGGGGCCCGTCTGTCCGTACCCGCTGATCCGCACCATGATGATATCCGGCCGGATTTTGGCGAGATCCGCGTAGCCGAGGCCCCATTTTTCGAGTCCGCCCGGACGGAAGTTCTCGATCACGATGTCACATTTGGCAGCGAGCTTGCGCGCGATATCCTGGCCCCTGGACGTCCGCAGGTCGAGCGCGACGAGATCTTTGTTGCGCAGTATGCTCGCTGCATACAGCGATTTTCCCTGGTGATGGCGACCCGCGGCCCGAATCCCATCGCCCTCGAGCGGCTCGATCTTGATGACTTCGGCGCCGAAGTCAGCGAACAGGCGTCCGCAAAAAGGGCCGGCAACCGTCGACCCAAGTTCGAGTACGCGATAGCCCGCAAGCGGCCCCTGCGCAGCGCCAGTCTGCATTATTGCCGCGCCAGTCCGAGCTCGCCCAGCACGGTTTTCATCTCGGCGTACTCACTCTCGTAGTAACGCGCCGTGTCGCGGCTGTTGCGGTAGTTGCTTTGCCAGTTGTTGGCATCCAGCTCCTTCTTCCACTCCTCGCTTTGCGACAGTCTGAGAAAAGCGTTTTCCCAGAACGCAATCTGCGGCGCGGACAGGCCTTTGGGACCGATCGCTCCCTGCGACGCGTTGAATTCGATATTCACGCCTTGCTCTTTCCACGTGGGGACGCCCGCCAGCGAACCTCCCAGGCGGAGTGCGGACGTAATCGCCAGCACGCGTATCTTGCCCGCCTGCAGTTGGCCGAGCACATTGGGCGTCGTCGAAGAAACGACGTCGATATGGCCGCCGAGCAAAGCCGCCACCGAATCACCCGACGATTTGAACGCAACGACCTTCAGTTTCTTGATGTCCACGCCCGCGGTCTTGAGCGGCTTGGCGATGCCGACGTGGATATGATTGCCGAGTGCGCTCGCGACCGCGATGCTCAACGACGATGGATCTTTGCGCAGACGCTCGATCAGGTCCTGCGCGTTCTTGATGGGTGAATCGACGCGCACGGAGACCGTAATGTATTCGTCGAATAAAAGTGCGATGGGTGTGAAATCCGTGTACGAGAGCGGACTCATGCCGATGATCTTGTTGGTCAGGATCGTGTACGGCGCGATCGATACATAATGGCCGTCGCCCGCATGCTGGTTGATGTAGTTCCAGGCGATCGTGTTGCCGCCGCCAGGCTTGTTGGCGACAGTCGAGGTGACTTCGAGTATTTTTTTATCCTGCCATATTTTCTGCACCGTGCGGTTGGCCCTGTCGACCGCGCCGCCCGCAGCCGTTCCGGAAATGATTTCTACGTTGTGGTCCGGCTTCCAGCCGGATTGGGCGCCGGCACCGCCCGCGAGCAGCAGGAGCGCGAAGATTGCCCATAATTTTTTACAGCGCATATCACCTCCTGAAATCGTGCAGCTAGGGCCTGACGCCCGCTTTGAGCCGCGGACCGAGCTGCGTCGCAAGACGGCCTTGCAGGGCTTCGATGAAATCGCACAGATAAGGCCGTGTTTCGCGAGGGTCGATCACGTCTTCGATTGCGAACGCCTCCGCAGTCCGGAACGGGGAGCCGTACTGTCGCAGCTCCTCCTCGATTTCTCTTTCCCGCAAAACCGGGTCGGGCGCGTTTTCAATTTCGCGACGGTACGCGGCCTTGACGCCGCCTTCCAGCGGCAGCGATCCCCAGTGCGCAGACGGCCAGGCAATCTTGAAGTTAAGTCCGCGCCGGTCGATCACGCCACCGCCGGCCACGCCATAGCACTTGCGCACCATGATCGTGAACACGGGCACGCTCAGCTGCAGCCCGATGTAGCGCGTGCGCACGCCTTCGCGCATGATCGCATCGGCTTCGGATTCCGCGCCAACCATCAGTCCCGGAATATCCGCAAAGAAGACGATAGGAATATTGAACATATCGCACAGCTCGAGAAAATGCCCCTGCTTGCGCGCGGCCTTGTAATCCATGATGCCGCCCACCATCGGATTGTTGGCGACGATACCGACAGGGTAGCCATTCATGCGCGCGAGCGCCGTGATCAGCGCGCGGCCGAAGGTGGGCTGGATCTCGAACATCGAGTCCTGATCGACGATCATCTGCACCAGCTTTTTCATGTTGTACGCAGTGCGCGCCGAGCGCGGCACGATGCTCGCCAGCGCGTCTTCGCAACGGTCTACCGGATCGCTGCAAGGCGCGCGCGGTGGCAGTTCCCAGACATTTTGCGGCATGTAACTCAGGAAGCGCCGAATCTGCGTCAGACAATCCGCTTCGTCGATCGCGACATTGTCTATGGTGCCCGCTGTATCCGCGGCAATCTTTGAACCGCCGAGTTCTTCTTTAGTGAGCTTGTGACCAAACGCGCGCTCGACGACCGGCGGGCCCGCCGCGAAGATCTGGCTTTTCCCCTTGATCATGATCGACCAATGACTCAAGATCGCGCGCGCCGACGGTCCGCCTGCGACCGTCCCCATCACGGCGCTGATTACGGGCACGATACCCATCAGGTCCACCGATCGCTCGAAACCATCCTGGCCGTAGCCGGGCACCACGGTATAACCTTTCCTGCGCGCGGTGTTCACGGTGCCGCCGGTGCCTTCGATCAGGTTGATCAGCGGTATGCGGTATTCGTAGGCGAGGTCTTCGACGAACCCGCCTTGACCGCCTTTGCGACGGTCGCTGCCGAAGCCGGTGCCCGCGCGTATCGTGTAGTCCTCCCCGCCGATGGCGACCGGCCGGCCGTCGATGCGGCCCAGACCCATCACATACGGGGCCGGCTCGAACTTTGTCAGCGCGCCGGCGGCGTCATAGGTGCCGCGGCCCGCGAGCTTACCGACCTCGCGAAATGAGCGTGGGTCGAGCAGCGTGTCGATGCGCTCACGCACCGTCTTGCGTCCGGCCGCATGGTGCTTCGCGACTGCGTCCGGCCCTCCGCACACTTCGGCCAGCCGGCGACGACGGTGCAGTTCTTCGATTTCAAGTTGCCAGCTCATATTTGATCCCACTCCACCCGGCAGGCGCGCGACCAATCAGGCGCTGCCAGGTTGCCCTGCGGGCAATGACAAAATGCTTACGCATGCTAGCCTTGGCTTCAGTTTGTTGTCAATCAGATTGTTGACAATATTACAAGATTCGGGCTAAGTTACAGGGATGGGACTTCCCGCTCGCTCAGTTCGCGATACGCCTGCCGCCGGCGCGCAGATGCTCTCGCTGCCGGAACAGATCGCCGCGCAGCTTGCCACCCGCATAACGGCGGGCGTTTACGCGCCGGGCCAGCGGGTCATGGAGCAGGCACTGGCGGCCGAATTCGGCGTCAGCCGCGGCCCGGTGCGCGATGCGCTGCGCCTGCTCGATAAAGACGGGCTGGTGACCATACTCGCGCGGCGCGGCGCGCAGGTCACCAAGTTGAGCATCCCGGAGGTCAGGGAGATTTTCGATATCCGCGTCGCGCTGAACGGGCTGCGCGACCGCGGCATCGCGGAAGACCCCGAACGCTCGAAGCTGTTGCCGCTGCTCGAAGCCGAGGTCGCGGAGCTCTCGCGGCTCGCGCGCAACGCGCGGCACAACGATGAATACGTCGAATGCGTGTTCCGTTTGAATCGCGCGCTCACCGCGGCGTCACGCAACGCACGCCTGCGCGCGATTCTCGATCCGCTCGGACGCCAAACGCTGCGTTATTCGCGCCTGGGGCTGGCGAGCGAGCTGCGCCGGCGCCAGTCAGTCAAGCACTGGCAGGAGCTCATCAAGGCCGTGCGCGACGGCGATGGTGATCGCGCGCAGCGCGCCGCCGAAGCGCGGGTGCGCGCATCACGCGACGAGGCAATCAAGAAACTGCGGGAGCTGGCGGAGAATTAAGCGCGGACGCGGCGCGCGGTTTTACGGGGAAGGCCGCGCTAACCTTCAAGAATTGCGACGACCTGGCCTTCGGCGACCGGGTCTTTTTCCTTGACCAGAATTTCCTTGACCGTGCCGCCGTCCTCGGTAATCACGGGAATTTCCATTTTCATCGATTCGATCACTATCAGGGTGTCGCCATCTTCGACTTTGTCACCGATCTTCGATTTGATCTGCCATACGGTGCCGGTGATTTCGGATTTGACTTCGATTTTTGCCATGATGGATTCCCCAGATCGACTGCCGCGGAGTGCGTGTGGTCGCAAGTATAGCATCGCCGCCAACCCCGTTGTAACGCCCCCCGCGAGCGCTTACCATAGCCGTTCGCCGCGCCCTCATCTCTTCTTTAAGGAATTTTCATGTCTGCATTGCCATCGCTGAAAGACGCCGCATTGGCGCTCGAAGATCGTGTTGCCCTGCTTACCTTCAAGCGCGACGACGTGCGCAACGCGTTGACGAGCACCGACCTGACCTCCGATATCGTGGCGACGCTCGCATGGGCGAACACGAGCCCGGATGTGTCGGTGTTGATCATCACCGGCGACGGCAGCGCTTTCTCGGCGGGCGGCAATATCAAAACCATGGGCGAGCGCTCGAAAGCAGCGCCGCACCTGCTGCAACAGGGTTACAAGCACGGAATCCAGCGCATTCCACTCGCGATGCAGGACACCGAAATTCCGGTGATCGCCGCGGTGAACGGGCCGGCGATCGGCGCGGGTTTCGATCTCGCCAACATGTGCGACATCCGCGTCGGTTCGACCAATGCGCAGTTCGGCGAGACGTTCGTGAACCTCGGCATCATCCCCGGCGACGGCGGCGCGTGGTTCCTGCAGCGCCTGCTCGGCTATCAACGCGCGGCCGAGCTCACACTGACCGGGCGCATCGTCAAGGCCGACGAAGCAAAAGCGCTCGGCATTCTGCTCGAAATCACCGAACCGGACGCGCTCATTGCACGCGCGCGCGAAATCGCGGGCAAGATCGCCGCCAAACCGCCGCTCGCGGTGCGCTATGCGAAGCGCCTGCTTAAACTCGCCCAGACGCAGCCGCTCGCCGAACATCTCGACGTCTGCTCGAGCTTCCAGGCGTTGTGCCACAAGACCGACGATCATCAGGAAGCGCTGATCGCGTTTTTCGAAAAGCGCCGCGGCAAATTCAAGGGCTGCTAGAGATGTTGCGCGCGCTCGGTCTGGCGCTTGCATTGATTTTTGCGGCTGTGAGTTCAGCGCAGGAATTGAAGCTTGCCCCGGTCGACGAAGGCGCTAGCGACGCAAGCTGGCCGCGTTTCAAGGCACGGCTGCTCGAAGCGCTCCAACGGCGCGATCAGAAATTCATGCTGGCCATCGTGGACAGCAAAATCCGCAACATGTCGGGACCCGATGGCGTCGCGGAATTTAAAAAATTGTGGGAATTGCAGTCGGCAGATAGTCCGTTATGGACCGAGCTCGCCAAGCTGCTGTTTCTGGGCAGTGTCTTCGTCAAGCGTGATGCCAGGAACAGCGAACTGTGCGCGCCCTACGTCTACTACCGCTGGCCGGACACCGTTGACAGCAGCGCGTCAGGCGCCATTATCGCTAAAGAAGCCTTGCTCAAGGCGCGGCCGGCGGCAAGTGCGGTGACTCTGGGGTCGCTATCGTATGATCTGGTCGCGGTCATGGACTGGGAAGTGGCGGACGAGAACAAACAGTCCACGCAGAAATGGGTCAAGCTGAAAACCCACGCGGGGGAGGGCTATGTGCCTGAAGAGCATGTGCGCAGTCCACTCGAGTACCGCGCGTGTTTCGTCAACAGCGGCGCGCGTTGGCGCATGACCGCGCTCGAGGTGGGCGAATAACCGATCGCGGGCTAATCTTTTAGTAGCTCGTCGGCCACGTGCGCATCAAATGTTCGCCGACGCCGTTGGTCAGGCGCAGGCGATGCACTTCGAGCGTGCGCTTGAGGTATTCACGCGTGTCGCGCGGATCGATCACGTTCTGCGCGGTATAGATTGCCGCCATGTCGTAGGGTGTCGAGCCCTTGTTCATTTTGGCGACCGCTGCCTTGAACTTTTCCGGGTCGTCGGGACTCGCGCCAAACACGACTTTGGCGCCGAACTCCGGTTTCATGAAACTGACCTCGGCGGTGACCCAGCAGCAAACTTCGTCAGCGTTGCCGCCGGCGCCCATGTTCGATACGGCAAGGCCGTAGCTTTTGCGCAGGATGATGGAAATTTTCGGCACCGTGCAGAGCGTCATGGCATTCAGCCAGTTCATGACTTTGCCGGTGACCCCTTTCTGCTCGCCCTCGACGCCGATCAGAAAGCCCGGCTGGTCGACCAGCAACACCAGCGGGATGTTGAACGAATCGCACATCACCATGAAGCTTTGTACTTTCTGACAGGCGTCGGCGTCGATCGCGCCGCCTTTGAACAGCGGATTGTTAGCGATGACGCCGATCGTTCTTCCATCGAGGCGCGCCAGCGCCGAGACCAGCGTTTTGCCGAAACGCGCTTTCATTTCGAACATGGACCCCCGGTCGACTATGCTCGCGATCACCTTGCGCATATCGTAAACCTGGTTGCTCGCGTCGGGCACGAGCTGCATGACGTCTTTGATCGCCTCGTCCGAGCCCGGCGGCACCGGATGTACGGGCGGTGCCTCCTGGTGATGGCTGGGTAAGTACGACAGGAATTGCTTGACCGCGTCGATCGCCTGTTCGTCGGTGTCGACGACGTGGTCGACGAGGCCGCTCACTTCGGAATGCACGCGCCAGCCGCCGAGTTCTTCGGGATCGACGTCGCGGCCGGTCGCCATGGAGATAAGGCGCGGACTCGACACCGCCATGATCGCGCCCTTGCGCATGACGCAAAAATCCGCCATCGAGCCGTACCACGCCGACGAGCCGTAGCAATGACCGAGAACCGCCGCCGCCCACGGCACTTCGCGCATGCGCTGGTATTCGGTCGGATCGTCTTTCGAACCGATACTCGAAGCGCCCATGACGTCGGGCATGCGTGCGCCGGTCGATTCGCCGAGAAAAACCATCGGAATGCCGCGTTTTTTCGCGGCATTTTTCAGGTGCTTCAACTTCTTGATGTTGATGTTCGCGCTCGATGCGCCTTTGACGGTGAAATCGTTGGCGAGCACCGCTGCCTCACGCCCGTTGATGCGGCCGAAACCGCCGACCTTGCCGTCCGCCGGCGTGGTCAGGCGGTCTTCGGGACGGTTGGACACCGCCAGCATGCCGGTTTCGATAAATGTTCCGGGATCGATCAGACGCGCGATGCGCTCGCGCGCATTGAGCACACCCTGGGCCTTGCGCTGCGCGAGTTTGTCCGCCCCGCCCATCGCGAGCGCACGCTGCTCGCGCGCGGCGAGTTCATTGAGCAATTCTTCGAAGGCCATGGGAGTTCCGGTTGCGCTACAGCGTGTATCAGTTGGCGGGAATTATTCGGCGCGCAGGTTGAGTTCGCGGATGAGCTTGCTCCATTTGGCGCTCGCCAAGCGCGCCGACTCGGCCATTTGCGCCGGCGTGCCGCCCGCGGGCTCCGCCCCGTCGCTGGCGAGACTCGCTTTGACTTCAGGC